>SLMJ01000264.1 GCA_007133615.1 Thermomicrobiaceae bacterium
ACCGCAACGGTCTGCGCCAAGATGGGACTCGAGTGCGTCATTTATATGGGTGAGCTCGATGTCGAGCGCCAGGCGTTGAACGTCGCCCGGATGCGGTTGCTTGGGGCCGAGGTACGGGCAGTGTCGTCCGGTAGCCGCACGCTCAAGGACGCGATGAACGAGGCGATCCGCGACTGGGTAACGAACGTCGACAACTCGTATTACCTGATCGGCTCGGTCGCCGGGATGCATCCGTATCCGATGATCGTTCGGGATTTCCAGTCGGTGATTGGCCGCGAAACCCGGGAGCAGATCCGTGAAGTGGAAGGCCGGTTGCCGGATGCCATCGTTGCCTGTGTCGGTGGCGGATCGAACGCGATGGGTATTTTCCATCCGTTCCTGGAGCATCCCGAGGTTGCCCTGCACGGTGCAGAAGCGGCGGGTGACGGGGTCGGAACCGAGCGTCACGCGGCGACCTTGACCGCTGGCCACGTCGGTGTGCTGCATGGATCTCGCTCGTATGTCCTGCAGGATGCCGACGGTCAGATCATGGAAGCACACAGCATCTCGGCCGGGCTGGATTATCCCGGTGTCGGGCCGGAACACAGCTATTTGAAAGATGCAGGGCGGGCAACGTATCACCCGGTCACGGATGCGGAGGCGCTGGAAGGCTTCAAACTGCTCTGCAAGACGGAGGGCATTATCCCGGCGCTTGAACCGTCGCACGCGATTCATCTGGCAGAACGGCTCTCGAAGGACATGTCCGGAGACCAGGTCATGATCATTAATCTGTCCGGACGAGGTGACAAGGACATGCACACCGTAACGGAAGCGCTGGGGGTGATCAGTTGACAGCCGCAACAAAGCCGAGTCGCATAGCCGATCATTTTGCAGACCTCGCCAGTCAGGACCGCAAGGCGCTCGCGCCGTACGTGACGATTGGCCATCCGGAGAAGGAATCGACGCTGGAAGTCGTCCCGGCACTGGTTGAAGGTGGCGCGACGATGATCGAGCTTGGTATTCCGTTTTCCGATCCGCTTGCTGATGGGCCGACGATCCAGCGCTCCGGGTTCAAGGCCCTGCAAAACGGTGTCACGATGAAATACTGCATGGAAACGGCCCGGGAACTGCGAAATCGGGGCGTTGAAGTGCCGTTGATCTTCATGGGATACTTCAACCCGATTCTCCGGTATGGTCTGCAACGGTTTGTTTCGGACTGTGCTGAAGCGGGCGTCGATGGATTGATCATCCCGGATCTTCCGCCGGACGAAAGCGCCGAACTGGCAGAGATCTGTAAGACACATCAGCGGGACCTGATCTTCATGGTCGCGCCGACCAGTCGGGAACAGCACATCCAGGCGCTCAACGGGCAGGCGAGTGGGTTCGTCTACTGCGTGTCGATCACCGGAGTAACCGGTGCGCGTGCTGACGTTTCATCTGATCTCTCGGCCTTTCTCGGCAGGGTGCGCAATGCGCTGGATCTGCCATTGGCGGTCGGGTTTGGCATCTCGACACCGGAACACGTTCGGGAAGTCGGAGCGTATGCCGATGGGGCGATCGTGGGGAGTGCGTTGATTAGCCGGTTGGACGAGGCCGATCCGGCAGACGTGGCAACAGTCGCACGGGACTTCATGCGATATCTTCGAGGTGAAGCGAGCGGGTAGGCGTGCCGATACCGGAAGCTGGGCAGTCGTGGTTGAATTGGCCCCAGTGTGACGGGTCAGGCGCGAAGGGAGACAGGCGCGAGAATGCGTGAATGCCGGGCAATACGTGGAGCAACGACAGCGGACCAGAACACGGCGGAAGATATCCTCGAGGCAACCAGGGAGTTGCTTGCCGCCATTATTGAAGCAAACGACGTCCAGGTAGAGGATGTCGTCAGCGTCATCTTTACGACGACTCCGGACCTCAATGCCACCTTTCCGGCCGTCGCTGCACGCGAGTATGGCTGGAATAATGTGCCGCTGATGTGTGCTCACGAGATGTCCGTGCCTGGCGCGCTCGACCATGTGGTCAGGATGCTCGTGCATATCAACACCGAGAGATCTGCCGAGCAGATTCGTCACGTCTATCTGAAGCGCGCCGTAGAATTGCGCCCGGAATGGGCCTATGAATTGACCGATACAGCGACGAAGCCGAGTTCGTAGCGATTAGAGGGTGGTGGAGTGGGCATGAAACGCCCACTGGTGTACCCGGGATTGACTGAGGAGTAACGCCGATGATTATTGTGATGAATTCGAAAGCAACCGACGATCAGGTACAGGAAGTCGAGAAGCGGATCCAGGAGTTTGGGTTCCGCTCTCGCCCGAGTCAGGGTGAGGATCGGTTCGTGATTTCCGTTCTCGGCTCGCCGATTCCGGATGCGCTGCAGGAAGCGCTGGAGCACCTGGGTGGGGTGCAGGAAGTTGTCCGGATAAGCAAGAAGTACAAGCTGGTCAGCCGGGAGTTTCACCCTGAGGACTCGATCGTTGATGTCCGGGGCGTGAAGATCGGTGGCCCTGAGGTTGTTGTGATGGCCGGCCCCTGTTCGGTCGAAACCGAGCAGCAGACGCTGGAGACGGCGCATGCCGTCAAGGCGGCCGGTGCAACGATGCTCCGCGGTGGCGCGTTCAAGCCACGCACGTCCCCGTACGACTTCCGCGGCCTTGGCGAAGAAGGTCTGAAGATCCTGGCGAAGGCTCGCGAAGAGACCGGCCTTCCCGTTGTGACCGAGGTCATGACGACCGCAGACGTTGATCTGGTGGCCGAGTATGCCGACATGCTGCAGATCGGTACCCGCAATATGCAGAACTACCTGTTGCTGGAAGCCGCCGGAAAGAGTGGCAAGCCAGTTCTGCTCAAGCGTGGCATGTCTGCTGAAATCGAAGAGTGGCTGCTCGCGGCCGAGTACATCATGGCTCAGGACAATGAGGATGTTGTCCTCTGCGAGCGTGGCATCCGTACCTTCGAGAAACTGACCCGGAACACGCTCGATCTCAGCGCCATTCCGGTGATCAAGCGGCTCAGCCACCTGCCAATCGTAATCGACCCGAGTCAGGGAACCGGCAAGTGGTATCTGGTTCCGTCGATGATGCGCGGTGCGGTTGCCGCCGGCGCCGATGGAATGCTCGTTGAGGTTCACCCGAACCCGGATCATGCCATGTCCGACGGTGGCCAGTCGCTCACCTTTGAGAACTTTCAGGAAGCGATGGACAGTTCGTCGGCGATTGCAAGCGCGATCGGCCGCTCGATTCCGAAGGGTTCCGGCGTTCCGGTCTCGGCCGACGACTAGATACGAAGTTCGCCAGACATTGGTAGGGGAGGGCCGTGTGCCCTCCCGCATTCATTCAGTCAACAACCCGGGAAACGAGTCTCATGCAGGGGATCAAATTCGACGAGGATGGTCTGGTACCGGCGATCGCTCAGGACGCTCGAACCGGCCAGGTGCGGATGCTGGGCTACATGAACGAGGATGCGGTCCGGGCCACCATGGAGACGGGTGCGCTGCATTTCTACTCGCGAAGCCGGCAGAAGCTCTGGAAAAAGGGCGAGTCGTCCGGCAACGTGCACCACGTCGTTGATATTCGCCACGATTGCGATGGCGATACCCTGCTCGTTCAGGTGAATCCGGATGGGCCGACCTGCCATACCGGTGCCGATACCTGCTTCGATGATGGCCTCATCCACCAGGTCGAAGGCTCACACGGTGCGTACCGGGATCTGCTGTCGTCGCTGGCAGCTGTGATTGCCGACCGGCACGAGAATCCGGCGGAAGGCTCGTATACGAGCTATCTGTTTCGTGAGGGACTGGATAAGATCGACAAGAAGATCGGTGAGGAATCAGCCGAGGTCATCATCGCGTCCAAGAATGCTGATGACCAGGCCGTTGCAATGGAATCCGCGGATCTCATCTACCACCTACTGGTCATGCTGGAAGCGCGAGACGTTCCGGTGGATGCTGTGCTGGATGAGTTGCGAAAACGTCGGGGCGGTCACTCCTCGCCGGAGTAGCGTAGCGGTCTGACCGTAATGCGCTGGTTCTCGACATCGATTTCGGGGACGACGTCTTCAAGCGCCGGGATCAGCGTTTCTTTCCCTTCGGCGTCTTTGATCACGTAGACATCGTTCGCGCCGGTCTCGATGATGTCGGAAACGGTTCCGAGTTCGTTGCCGGCTTCGTCGAACGCCGACAGCCCGATCAACTGGAAGTGATAGAACTCACCCTCATCCAGCGGGGCGGCGTGTTCGAGGTCAATCCGGACAAGTTCGCCCCGGAGTTCCTCTGCCATCTCCTTGCTCGTTACTCCCTCCACCCGCATGATGATCAGATTGTCTTTCTGCCGGGCGCGAGTGAGCTTTCTGGGCGACGGATCATCACCGATGTAGATCTGCTGCAATTGCAGAATGTTCTCTGGGAAATGACTGTAGATATACATGCGGAACTCGCCCCGCACGCCGTGGGGGGCGGTAACTCGTCCGATGACGAGACGTTCCGGGATGGCGTTGTCGATGGTGTCGTCAGAATGCTCAGTCATCGATGTCCAGCGATGCGCGCATACCGCGTCGCGATGCGGCGGTATTGAGAAGGGTCCGCATGGATCTGGCAATACGGCCCTGCCGACCAATCACCTTGCCCATTTCATCCGGCGGAACCGAAAGGTGGATGATCACCATCTGGCCCCGCCGTGAGGATTCCACGGTTACGGAATCGGGATCATCGACCAGGTTGCAGGCCATGTACTCGATCAGTCGTTCCAGTTCTTCCACGCTGCGCCCCTTTGCGGATTCGGGTTCAACCGGTGTCGATCAGTTACTGGATAAAGACAAACTGGCTACCACAGCAGGTAGCCAGTTCCAGGTCGTCTGTCTGAATAAGAGAGCCGGGCCGGATCTACTGTTCTTCTGACTCTTCTTCGGCCTCAGCGGGTTCCGCTTCGTCCTCCGCGGCTGCCTCTTCAGCGTCCTGGCTGGCCTCGCCGCTGTCGCTTTCTTCCTGGGCAGCGTCCTTTTCAGCGGCCGCCTGTGCGGCTTCGGCTGTCGACGGGCCTTGATACGGTGGCAGAACGCCGCTCTTCACCAGCAGTGCGCGAACGGTTTCGGTCGGCTGGGCGCCGTTATCGAGCCAGTACTTCGCTCGATCTTCGTCGACGCGCAACGTATATGGATCGGACTTTGGGTCGTAGTGACCGACGATCTCGATGAAACGGCCGTCGCGCGGCTTTTTGGAATCAGCAGCCACAATTCGGTAGCTCGGCTGCTTCTTGGCACCCATTCGGCGAAGTCGAAGCTTGATCACGCTCGGTTGCTCCCTCTCGTATCAGACGTCAGTTCAGATCAGACAGTTGTTTGTCAAACACACAATTAATGGACCCGCGGGAGTCCCGCGGGACCGAATGACTATAGCACCTGCGGCATAGAGCGTCAAACGGGGCGCTGTCTGTGTGGCAGCGGTCGCAGGTGACTGACAAGCGAACTCATCAGTCACCTGCGATTATCGTGGTGACCTAATCGGCTTCTCGCCACATCTCGTGGAAGTTGTAGGCTGCGATATAGATCCCGTTGCCGACAAACCCGCGAATGTTTCCGCTGAGGCATGTCGATCGAACGATCTGCTGGTAGAAGATCCCGCCCGGGTCGTCCCACATCAGGACCTGCACCGCGTTACCAGTTGCTTCGACGAGCTCCTCTTCCGTCTCCGCGTCGCGCATCTGGTCGAGATAGGCGTCGAAATCCGCATTGTCGTAGAACATTGAGTTCGACCCGGCACTCCCTGCCGACTCAGAGTGGAAGTTCGGATAGAGCTGGTTCCAGGAGTCATTGTAGTCTGGCCACCAGCCACCGAGGTTGAAGTGCGGGCGATCTTCCGGCGGCGTGTCACTGTAATTCAGCTCGATAATGGCTGAGCGGTCGACCTGCTCGAGTTCCAGCGTGATGCCGATCTGGGCCAGATTGGCCTGGAACAGCTCGACTGTTGCTGCGGCGGGTGCGTCTCCGCCGGCATACATCAGGGTGAAGGTATCTCCTTCTCCGTAGCCGGCTTCTTCGAGGAGTTCCTGAGCGCGATCCAGATCGGTCTCATGCAATTCGATGCTGGGATCGAATCCAACCAGATTATCGGCGACAGGACCTTGCTGATACGCACGTCCAAGATAGACGTCATTGTTTACGGACTCATATGGGAACGCGTACGCGAATCCGAGCTTGGCGTTCGGATCCTCGATCAACGCGTGGTTGATGCGAATCCAGTTGGTCTGCGTCGAGTCGTAGTCGACCACCTGCACGTTCGGATCATCCTCCAGCGCGTCGAGATCGTCAGCGGGCAATACCGCAACACCGTTGATCTCACCGGATTCGAGCAGGCTTCGCCGGGTCGGGTCTTCGGGAACCACCCGGGCTGTGATCCGATCGAAGAACGGCGCGTCTCCGTGATAATCGTCGAACCGATCGAGGATGAAGCGCTCCTGAGGCTCTGCTTCGGTCACCATATATGGCCCGGTGCCGACCATGTTCTGACTGAAAAACTCATGGGCCCAGGGATCGTCGTCAGTTGCGTTTTCTTCCATTGCAGTCGGGCTCACGACAAATGGTCCGTACGCTGAGGCAATAGCTGGAAGGAACAGCGGCTCCGGGTTCTCAGTGTGGAACCGAACAGTCACATCGTCGACAACTTCGATCTCTTCTTCGGGATCATCGATGAATCGGGTAATAACGCTAACCGGCCCGCGACCCATCTGGTGGAAGCGAACGAACGATTGCTTCACTGCATCGGCGTCGCAGACGGTTCCGTCGTGGAACATTGCGTTGTCGGGAATCACGAAGGTGAACTCGGTCAGTTCGTCGTTGGCTTCCCACTCCTGTGCGAGCATCGGTTGATACTCGAATGTGCTGTCGCCGTCGAGGCGGATAAGCATCTCGTAGGTCGCCAGAAACAGTGAGCTGGCCTGGTTGTCGTACGCTGATTGAGGATCCTGGTCTGGAATGCCGCCGGTAAATGCGATGCCGAACTCACGGTCGTCAGACAGGTTCCGATCGTCGTCATCGGCGACACTATCATCTTCCTCGTCAGGTTCATCGTCGGTCTCGGGTTCCGCAGCTTCGGCGTCTTCATCGTCAACCGGGTCATCGTCGTCAGCATCACACGCGGAGAGCAGGGTGGTTATTATCGGTACAGAGATTCCGAGATACATTGCCTTCCGAAGGACATCGCGCCTGCTCAACTGATGGGCGTTCACGTCGTTCCAGATTCGATCGAGCGGTACTGGTCGCCGTTGCATGTCTTCCTCCTACACCACAAATTGCTAGCCAGGTTCCCATGATGTCCCGAGTTCGCAACGTATCGGACGTTCCCTGCTGGGCGTCACGCTACTGGAGCGACTGCACTGTTGAATCTACAAGTTTTCCCAGTTGTGCCTGCCTTCCTTCCTTCCTGCTAAACCGTTTCGTTACACCTGGTTATCGAGATCGGGTCCTGGGGTCGAAGTAATCACGTAGCCCATCACCAAGCAGGTTGAATCCGATGACTGTTAGCGAAAGCGCGATGCCGGGGAAGGTAATGAACCACCATGCCTCTCGGAAATACGTGCGTGCCCCAGAAATCATGGTTCCCCATTCGGGAGATGGGGGTTGGGCGCCAAGGCCGATGAACGACAATGCGGCGGTAGCCAGTACGGCGTATCCAACGTCGATCGTCAGCTGAATGATTACTGGCGCCCAGGCGTTCGGCAGGATGTGCTTCAGAAGAATTCTCGAAGGCCGTAATCCGATAGATCTGGCCGCCTCGACGAAGTCGCGCTCTTTGATCGCCATCACCTGTCCACGGACGAGACGTGCATACCATGGCCAGTAGACCACTGCCAGCGCGATGACCGTATTCTGAAGGCTGGGACCAAGCGCCGCGGCAATCGCCATAGCAAGGATCAGCCAGGGGAACGCCAGGAAGATGTCGGTCATCCTCATGATGAATTCGTCGACCCAGCCGCCGATGTACCCTGCAATGGCCCCAACGGACACGCCGACAACCACTGCTATGGAGATGATCAACGTTGCGACGCCGAGCGAGATGCGGGCACCCGTCATCACCCGACTGAGAACATCCCGGCCAAGATTGTCTGTGCCGAACCAGTATTGTGAACTCGGGCCTACGAAACGATTCTCGGTGTCCGGGGTGATCGGGTCATGTGGCGCGAGCGTCGGTCCAAATATGGTGAGAAAGAAGAAACCGATGATGATCACAAGGGCGACCACGTTTAGCGGGCTCTCACGGGGAAAGCGTTTCAGAAAATAGAGTATCCCGGACCGGTCATCCACTTTGTCCAGTTTGGAGTATTCGTCTGTCCTGTTAGCGGTGGTCAGTTTCCGAGTGCCTGTTTCCTGAGTTGTCATGAAGCCTTGATCCTCGGGTCCAGAAGAATGTAGGCGATATCCACGAGCAGATTCAGCGTCACATAGACTGCGCCGATGACTAGCGTCACGCTGATTACAGAGCGATAGTCAAAGTTCTGGATGGATTGATAGGCGTATCGGCCGATACCTGGCCAGGAGAAAATGATCTCAACCAGGACAGTTCCGGCCATGAGCAGCCCAATCTGCAAGCCAATAACTGTCACCGCCGGCAGCAGGGCGTTCTTCAGCGCGTGTCGCTGGATGATGATCTTCTGCCCGAGACCCTTTGCTCGTGCGGTACGGATGTAGTCCTGGCCCATCACCTCGAGCATTCCCGAACGGACCATTCGAGTGACGATCGCCATTGCCGCGAATCCGAGGACGAATGCAGGCAG
>SLMJ01000095.1 GCA_007133615.1 Thermomicrobiaceae bacterium
GTGACCAGTTTGCCCTGAACCTCAACGTTTTCCGGTTCGGTATAGATTGGATCCATCTGAGCGTTAGCCGGCTGTAGCCGGACCCGGTCGCCTTCGAAGTAGAACTTCTTGAGGGTGGTTTCCTTCTCGTCACGGAGCCAGACGGCGACGGTCTCTCCGTTTTCGCAGGTTTCCTGGTGGCGGAGAACGACGATATCGCCATCGTTGATCAATGCATCAATCATCGACATCCCGCGCACTCTGAGACCAAAGAGGTTTTCCTGGCGGGATCCGATCATCTCCTGACTGAGGGAGACGGTCTCCGTGTCCTCATTGACCTGAACCTCTTCGAGCACCGGGATCGGCTCACCGGCAGCGATCTGACCGACGATCGGGATCGCAACGATGTTGTTTGCAGCCGGTTGTCGTCCAACCAGTTCGATTCCGCGGGAAATGTTCCGATTACGACGGATGAAATTGCGCTGTTCAAGGGCATTCAGGTTATAATCAACCACGCTCGTCGATGAAATGTCGAGGTCACGCTGGATATCGCGGATTGTTGGCGGATATGCGTGTTGATCGATGAACTGCTCGATGTACTCCAGCATCGCCTGTTGTCGTTTCGAGAGTTTCTTCGCCATTCGCGACCTCATTTCAATGAGCGATATCGGCACATACAAATGCCAGTTTGGCTGATTATACGTGCGAACAGATGTTCGTGTCAATTGTGATAGAGTTACTCGCCTGATGTGCCGGGAGTACCGGCGGCATGAGCGGGGCACCGACCGGTTGTGCGATGAATCTGCTTGATATTCTGATAATCCTGTTTCTTGTCTCGGCTTTCGTTGTGATCTTTTTTGCAGGCCTCTGGAAGGCTCTGGCCTCGCTGGCTGCCCTGTGGGTCGGACTGGTGGGAGCAGATATCTTCGGAAACCTGCTGGGAAGCCTGCTCCATGGCATTATCCCGGGGATCGAACGATGGACCGCGGACCTGATCGGATTCGTGCTGTCGTTTCTGATCGTTGCCGGAATCATTCTTTATCTGGCGCTCCGGTCGTTCCGAACGATATCCGAACGATCCGGCTATCGACTCGACATCCGCGGTGGATTGCCGGTTCTGCTTGCGACGGTATTCCTTGCCTGCGTCGTGTCGATCGCGTCGGTCACTGTGGTCATCGAACTTGCCTCGCGCACGATTTCCGATATCCCGCCTGGTGAACGACCTGATTTCGTTACCGAGCAATTCCACGAGGCGGCTTTCAGGCCGGCCACAGAGCAAATCGCCGATTACATCTACGATGCAACCGGGTCCTGGGTACCTGGCGGCACACCGTCGGTGCTTGCGCCGGAGGACTGATCAACGTATGTCCCGCAGTGCAATCGAACTACTCGAATTCGACCGTGTCCTGGAGATGCTGGCTGACCGGTGTCACTTTTCGGTGTCCGCCGAACGGGCCATCGACCTGGGGCCGGTTTCGGACGTTGACCAGGTGCAGTATCTCCTGACGGTCACCCGTGAAGCGGTGGATCTGCTCACTGACCACGTCGATTTCTCCGTTGGCGGGGTCCGGGATATCAGGGAGTCACTGGAACGCGCAGATCGCGGATCGATGTTGACACCACCGGAGCTTCGCGAGGTGCTGGACACGTTGCAGGCCTCTCGTAACTGCCGGCGTAGCTTCACTCAGATCAATCAGGGGGAGCGCTCGTTCCAGGAGCTTGCGGAGTTTGTCGACCAGATCGAGGAATTTCAGGATCTCGAAACCAGTCTGGGGCGTGCGATCGGGTCACAGGGAGAGATTCTGGATAGCGCATCGCCGGAACTGTCCAGTATTCGGTCGCGAATCAAGACTGCGCATCGCCGACTGCTCCAGCGTCTCAACCGGATGGTCGAAGACGGTCGCTATCAACCCGCGCTGCAGGAGCCGATCGTTACCATGCGCCAGGGGCGGTACGTCGTGCCGGTTCGGGCGGACCGGAAGTCGCAGATTCCGGGGGTCGTTCAGGCGACGTCTTCCAGTGGACAGACGATGTTCGTTGAACCGATGGAAGTGGTCGAACTCAACAACGAGTGGCGCCAGCTTCAGATGGATGAAGACCACGAGATCGAGCGGATTCTGCGTTACCTGTCCACTCAGATCGGGGATCATGCCGAGGGGATCTCACGAGCGCTTGATGCGATCACGGCGCTGGACATCGCACTTGCCAAGGCCCGGCTGTCGTTCGACTTGCGGGCAGTGGAACCGGAACTCGAACTCGATCACTCGCCGCTTCCCGGTGGGCACGAGCGAAACCTTATCCGGCTTCGGGAGGCTCGACATCCGCTGCTCGAGGCTGATGAAGTTGTTCCAATCGATATCGAACTCGGACAACGGGCGCGCATTCTGGTTCTTACCGGTCCCAACACTGGTGGTAAGACGGTCGCGCTCAAGACCGTTGGACTGCTGACGCTGATGACGCAGGCTGGCCTGTTCGTTCCCGCGGCTGATGGATCGGTCATGAGCGTCTTCGACGGGGTCTACGCCGACATCGGAGACGAGCAGAGCATCGAGCAGAGCCTTTCCACGTTCTCGTCGCATATCACCCGGATCATCGCCACGTTGCAGCAGGCGGACACTGATTCACTGGTGCTGCTGGACGAAATCGGCGCGGGAACGGATCCGGAAGAAGGCTCCGCACTGGCTCGGGCGATTATCGACGCGTTGCTCGAGCGCGGCTGTCTCGGAATGGTGACCACCCATTATTCGGAGCTGAAAAGCTACGCCTATGTCACTGAGGGGACAGACAACGCAAGTGTCGAGTTCGATGTTGAAACACTACAGCCGACGTATCGATTGCTGGTCGGTGTTGCCGGTCAGTCGAACGCGCTGGAGATTGCGTCCCGACTGGGTATGCCGGCCGAGATCATTGACAGCGCCCGACAATTGATTGAGCCCGAGAGTCACGAGGCCGATCAGATGCTGGATGAGATCCGCCAGCGATTGTCGGCCGCCGAGCTTGCCGAAGAAGAGGCTGATCGAGAGCGCGAGCAGGCTCGAGAGGCTCGAGAACAGGCCGAGGAAGCCCGACGCGAGGCTGAAGAAGCGAAGCACCTGGCGCGCCAGGAAGCGCGGGCTGAAGTACAGGCCGAGCTGGATTCGGCGCGCAAGCTGATCCGTCGTCTGGAGAACGCTGCCGCGGCTCCTCCGCCAGCACCCGCGCCGGAGGCGAAGAATGGCGCCAAACAAAAGCGCAAGCCCAGATCGGATGCCGAGGTTGCCCGCCAGGAAGTCCAGCAAGTGGAGGACCGGCTTCGCAAGCAGCGTCGAAAGCAGCCGTCTCCGCCGAAGCGTGAAGAACCGATTCGCGTGGGAGACCGCGTTGACATTCCGTCGCTCGATATGACCGGCGAGGTATTGGAAATCGATCCGTCAGGCGAACAAGCGGAAGTGCTGGTGGGCTCGTTCAAGGTCACTCAGCCCATGGCGATGCTGAAGCGTCGCAGTGGCCCGATCCCGAACGAATCCCGTCGCGCCCAGATTTCGACCCCGGCTGCCCCTCGTGTTGACAACGAGATCCACTTGAGAGGCAAACGCGCCGAGGAAGTCATGCGCGAACTCGAGGAGTACATCGATGACGCGGCTCAGGCATCGTTGCCGTGGGTCCGGATCGTTCACGGCAAGGGAACCGGGACACTGCGTGGTATCGTTCATGACATATTGAAGTCGCATCCGACCGTCTCCCGTTTCCATCTCGCTGATTATCGCGAAGGTGGCGACGGAGTCACGTACGCATACTTCAAGGACTAGTTAATGCCGGAACCCGATACAGATCGCGACCGAATCGTTGTAGTCGCCGAGGCACCAAATGAGATCATCGCTGGACTGTGGGCCAGCGTACTCCGGGACGAAGGTTTTGAAGTAATGGTCAAATCCAGCGGACCGGGCATGGCCTATTTTTCAACGATGGGAAATCAGCATTCGATCTACGTGCTTGATAAGTATGCTGACGAGGCCCGGCAGATCATCCAGGAGCTGGAAGAAGCGGACGAGCAGGAGTACTAGCTCGCCGCGTCAAGCACGGTGGCTCCGGATTCTTCCACTGAGGCGACCACGAACTTTGCTGCAGCGAGCGTGTCTGTCTCGAGGGTCCGAGAGACAATCCGAACCTGATTTGGTGTCACGTAAATGCCCTCGCCAAGCTCACGCCGCAGCGTATGCTGATTCAGCCTGCTGCCAAGCACTGGCTTGACGAAAATCTCCCCGTCCCGCTCGACGATCGAGGTAATCCCCAGGTTACTCGCCCGAACTCGCAGTCTCGCGAGTTCAAAAAGCGTCTGAACTGACTCCGGCGCTGGTCCGAACCGGTCCAGCAGCTCGGCCTGCAGATCCCGAAGTTGTCCGAACGATTGTGCCGAGGCAATGCGTTTGTACAGCTCGATCCGCATTTCCTCGTCACCGGCGTATTCGGGCGGAATAACTGCAGCAACCGGAAGATCGACTGACACGGACTCGGGTTCTTCGATCGGTCGGCCTTGCTTGATCTCCTCGACCGCCGTGGCAAGCATGCGGGTGTACAGATCGAACCCGACTGCCGCGATGTGGCCACTCTGTTCGGCGCCGAGAACGTTTCCAGCGCCGCGAATTTCCAGGTCTCGAAGCGCGATCTGAAATCCGGCGCCCAGATCAGTTGCTTCCTGAATCGCCTCCAGCCTGGCCTGCGCCTCCGCAGAGAGCGACTGATTCTGTGGATAGACCAGGTAAGCGTATGCCCGCTGGTGGCTGCGTCCGATTCGCCCCCGAAGCTGGTAAAGCTGCGTGAGGCCGTAGTTCTGTGCCTGATCAATGATGATCGTGTTGGTGTTCGGAATGTCCACCCCGGACTCGATAATGGTCGTGCAGACGAGTACATCGAACTCGTGCTGAACGAAGGAAAGCATCACCGCTTCGAGCTCATCTTCCGCCATCTGCCCGTGTCCGACCCCGATGCGCGCCTCTGGAACGAGCTCGGCGATCTTTGCGGCCGTCTGATGAATGCTATGCACTCGATTATGAACAAAGTACACCTGCCCGCCGCGGCCGAGTTCTCGAAGAATGGCCTCCCGGATCAGGTGATCGGATGACGGGCTGACGAATGTCCGGATCGGGATGCGGTCCTGCGGTGGCGTGTTGATCACCGAGAGGTCCCGGATACCCGAGAGCGCCATGTGCAGCGTTCGAGGAATCGGAGTCGCGGTCATCGTCAGCACGTCAACGTTTGCGCGAAGCCGCTTCAGTTGCTCCTTGTGGGCAACCCCAAAGCGCTGCTCTTCGTCGATTACGACCAGTCCCAGATTCGGGAACTGGATGTCCTTTTGCAGAATCCGGTGCGTGCCGATCAGAATATCCGTCTTGCCCGCCTTCGTATCCTCGATGATCTTTCGCTGTTCGGCCTTTGAGCGCAGTCGCGAGATCATGGTCACCTGGGCCGGGAAGGCGGCCAGTCGCTCTCGGAATGTGTAGAAGTGCTGCAGCGCGAGTATCGTGGTCGGAACCAGGACTGCGACCTGATAGCCGGCATTGACCGCCTTGAACGCCGCTCGCAGCGCAACCTCGGTTTTCCCGTATCCGACATCCCCGCAAACGAGTCGGTCCATCGGTTGAGAGGTCTCCATGTCGGCCTTTACCGCCTGGATGGCGGTCATCTGATCCGGAGTCTCGTCGTACGGGAATGACTCTTCGAGTTCGACATCCCAGGTTGTATCCGGTGGGTACTCAACACCTTCGTTCGCCTCTCGAGCGGCGTAAAGCTGCAGAAGTTCGAACGCCAGTTCGCGAACTGACTGACGAACGCGCTGCTTGGCACGGCTCCACTCCGGAGACCCGAGCCGGGTGAGCTTCGGATCGATGCCGCCACTCTCATAGCGGGTAATCCGGTCGATCTGCTCCACCGGCAGATAGATTCGATCATTCCCCGCGTATTGCAGGATCAGGTACTCCCGCTCCGCGCCAGTTGAGGCAATTGTCGATAGACCATCATATCGGGCGATACCGTGTTCGACATGCACCACATAGTCCCCGGGATTGAGCGACTCCAGCAGCCCGGGTTGATGTCGATGACGCTTCGGACGCATCCGCACCTGGCGCCGATACCCGAACAGCTCGCGATCAGTGATAAGCGCTAGCTTACCCCCGGAATGTGTCCACCCGGGTTGAACCGGTGAGTGGGCGATCTCCAGTTGCCGGGCGCCGCCTTCGACTGTGGATGGCGCCAGATCATGCTCGGCAAGGAGTTCGCGAACGCGCTCGCTCTGTTCCGTTGCGATCCGGACATACCAGTTGTTGGAAAGCCACTTCGACAGCTGCCCGATCCAGTCCTCGGACTGGCCGGTGTAGATCATTGCCGAGGTATCGAAACCGAGGTCTTCTTCCGCCTCTGCTTCCTCCGGATCGAACGCCTCTGTGGATTCGCCGAAATAGAGCGTCCTCCGGCGATCGAACGCTTCCGCGATTGATTCGCCGGTGAAATACGGAACAGGCAGGTCCGGAGGCAATTCGCCCGAGTCTTCCAGGTTCTGTCTGAGTTCTTCGGCCTGTGCTGCGAACTGATCCAGCGCCAGTTGTACGGAACCCGGCTCGATGACGATCACCAGATGCCGAACGGGGAGATGATCCAGCAGCGGAGCGGGTTGCCGGAGCATGAACGGACTGAACAGGTCCAGCGATACCGTTGGATCCGCGAACTCGATGGACTGGATCACTTTTTCCCATTCGTCGCGGACTTCCTCCCTGAGTCCGGACGTATCGAGCTTCCGGATTGATTCCACTGCCGACTCACGCTCGATCAACGCGTGCTCCAGCGGTGGCCGGACGACCGCCTGATTCACGCGCTCGATCGACCGCTGGCTTTCGGGATCGAAGTGCCGCAGGGAATCGATCTCGTCGCCGAACAGGTCAACACGAAGAGCGTGTTGCTCAGATGGAGGATAGATGTCGATGATTCCACCGCGACGGGAGACCTGTCCCGGCTCTCGGACAACCTTGACCATCTGATACCCGAGCGACAGGAGCCGGTGCAGGAAGTTCTCCACGTCGACTCGTTCGCCGATCCGGAGTGTGAACGTCTGCTCGGAAAGCTCTCCCGGTGAACTCAACATCTGCGTCAGGGCTCGAGCGGGCGCCACCGTCACGGTTGGCTTGCGATTGTGCAGTGATTCCAGAATCTCGACCCTGCGGGCGGATGCCTCCCGGTCGATCGGGACCAGTTCGTAGGGGAACGAGTCCGAAACGGGCCAGAGACGCACCTCTGTCTCATTCCCGAGGTACTCAGAAAGGCTGGCAGTTACCTGTTCGGCGCTGTCTTGACGCGAGCTGACGATCAGAACTGGAACACGAACTGATTGGATGATCGTCGCTATCGTCGCCATACGCGTGGACCCGGTGACGCCGGTAAGCGTGAGCGGGCGACCCGCACGGATGCGTGACGCTCTGCGGATGACCGACGAGATCTCGTCCGTCGTCGCGAGTTGCGTTATCAGGTCGCCAAGCGCCAAGGAATACGTTCCTGTCAGTACATTGCTGCACGCGAATACGACTCAGGACGGATTATCCCGCCCATGAGTCGCAGATTCAGGACTGGCAATTATAGCGCCTCTATCGGATTGGCGCTTCCTCAGAGCAGGATAGTGATCCTGCGTGCCCGATTTGACGCCTCGATCAAGTGCAGTATAGTAGCCGTCAACCCGGTGGAGTGAGAGTGTGGGAACCCGGTGGAATCCCGTCGTACAAAAGTGATCCTTGCCTCTGTCGTGGCGGTGTTCGTGTTCGGGGTCGTGATGGCGCTCAATCGAGGAGAGCGTTCACGCGATCTGGTGCTCAGCATCGAACCGATCAACCCGTCGTCTGACATCACTGTTCATGTCGGCGGAGCAGTGGAAGAGCCAGGACTGTACTCGCTTCCCCGCGGTTCACGGGTTGCTGACGCGCTAGACCTCGCGATTCTGCTCGAGAATGCCGATCCATCCGGGCTGCAACTTGCTCGCGTGCTCGAGGACGAGCAATCGATCATTGTTGCTGAGGAACCGGTAGACCCGGTCAGCAGCGACCGTCCTTCGGAAACCAGCAGTGACGAGAGTACATCCTCTTTAGTTGATCTCAATACCGCCAGTGAGTCTGAACTCGAGCAGTTGCCGGGAATCGGGCCGGCACTGGCGAGTCGGATCATCGAACGGCGAAACCTCGAGGGGCCTTTCCAATCAGTAGATGAATTGAGCGAGGTCTCGGGGATTTCAGATCGCATGGTTGACGATCTCCGGGGGCTCGTGTCCGTCAACCGGTAGATGCGCATCCCACTCGGGTTTGCCGGCTCGGCTGCCTTTGTGCTTGGTGTTGCGCTTGGTTCAACCGGTATTGCGGCCACCGCCATAGTTCTGCTGGCCGGCTTGATCATCATCGCCTGGATCTGGATCGAGGATCTCAAGGTTCTCGTCTTTGGCGGAGTGTTTCTGGTTCTGGTGGTGCTCGGGTTTCTGAGAGTCGCCGGCACAGACCAGTATCCGACCCCGCCCACCGCGCTCGATTCGGCGACAGAATTCAGCGGACGTGTGCTGGACGTTCCCCGGCGATATCCAACGGCGACATACACCAGAATCGAGCTCGAACAGCCTGCATCCACCCGGGTATTCGCGACACTTTCCCCATATCCGGATGTTGAGCAGGGAGATCAACTCACGCTTCGAGGAACCTTCGTTCCCAACTCGGAAAC
>SLMJ01000195.1 GCA_007133615.1 Thermomicrobiaceae bacterium
AGCTGTGGAAAAACCCGTCTGACCATCCTGGTTCACGGGTGACGCCGCAACCCGATGTGCGAACGAGATTTGCTAATTTCGATCGGGATAACGTCGAGAAGTCTGTTCGGGCGGGTCGTGTGCCCGCCCGTCGTGTGCCCCGCGTGTGCTCGGGAGCGGACAAGCCCCTCCCCTGTCGGATTACGTGGGTTCAGACATCGGGAGGCTCCCGAAGATGACACAAACTCCAGTCTTCGTCCGCTGAGCAAGCATTCCCTGCTACCGCTTCCGCCGCAACCGTTGCCGAATGAGGTCCCAGTCTTCCCGGGAGATGCGGATGTCTTCCTCTGATTCAAGATCACCGTATCGGGCCCGCAGGTAGCGCCCGGTCAGATCGTCGACTTGCTCCTGGACTTCCGGTTCAGCCGCGTCAAGCCGGCTGGCGTACTCGGTCGGGGTCTCCCGTCGGTCGCGGCCGAGGCCGATCCGATCGGCATGGACGATCACGTGCTGGTAGGCGTCCCGCACTGAGTCCGGCTGGCTGCGCAGGTTGTACCGACCTCGACGGCCTTTCCAGATGTTCCGTAGATTGCTGAGCATTCCCTTGAGGTCGTCCATCACCGCTTCTGACGAGAAGACGCTCTCGCGCAGTTCAGCTTCCCCTGCGGGTTTGGCTTTCTGCTGGACGCGCTTGAGCTGACGGATCGCAAACCAGATGGCCAGGACGATCGCGACGGCAACGAATACCCACTGCATAACCTGCAGTACGGGCTCCGGAATCAGGTCCGAATCACCAGTCAGCTCGTCCTGTTCGAACACGGGATCGTCGGCCATATCCTGAACGAAGTCTTCCTCTTCGTCGTCATCAATCAGTTGCTGCAATGCCCAGAAGACAGGAAGAAGCAAGAAATACCCGACCAGCGCGAACCCGAGAATGATCCAGTCCAGCAGCCAGTTGAGCCCACGCAGGATCTGGATGATCGGCCAGAGAATCAGTTGCCAGGCTTCGCGTCCGGCGGTTCCGGCGATCAATGCGGCGATGAGCAGGATTCCGCCGGTGATTCCGGTTCCAGCGGCGAGCCAGCCCCGCCCGGGCAGCCGCTGGTCGAGCTCCGCCCGGATGTTGAGCCTGGCAGTTCGTATCTGGATCGCCGTCGCCGTGATTAGACAGGCGGCAAACCCGAGCGGCACCATGAACACCGCGAGTGCCTGAATAGGTGACGACGCGTCGTCCCAGAAAAGTGACGCGACGACCAACACCAGCGCCTGCAGAACCACGGTACGGAGCACGGCGGCCCGGACGAACTCTGATTCGTACAGGTCTTCGGTAGACGCCAGCCACAGGCCCCGACTCCAGGCCAGGATTCCCAGCAGCACGAGTCCAACCGCACCGGAATCGAAGCTGAAGAGCCGGTCGATCAATGTGAGCGGTGCAGCCAGCCCGGCGTCGGTGACGATTCCGAACCAGATGACCAGCATCAGGATCCAGATGCCGAGGCTCGTCATCCGCAGCGCGGCCAGATCCCACGATTTGCTGAGCAGTTGCCGGGCAACCCAGAAGGAGACTACCCCGATGATGCCCACGCCGATCGGGATCATCGGATGCATGGTGTCTTCACCTGTGGAGATCAACAACAGCAGGATCCACGGCGCCAGGATGGCGACATCGATAATCGCCACCAGGACGCTGATCAGCAGATCAAGCCAGTTGGAGTTCAGCCAGCCCCTCAAGGGTTTGTTCCTCACCTAACCAGTGCACCCGGAATCCGGGACGCTCCGCGAGCTCCGGGCGTGCGCCGAATGCAATCAACGTGATGGCGTGGCCGGATCGATGCAGCCGGGCGAGTTCGTCTTCCAGACCTTCGGTAACGCGTCCGGTAACGACGACGACCGTGGCGCCCCATGGCAATCGTCGCGCCTCTTCGGCGATCAACAGTTCAACACGGTTACCGGTATATGGAATGAGCATCGCGAGCGCATCGAGAATCCGGCCAAGTTGTGATGGATGCCGCGATGGACCGATCCGGATCGTGCGATCCCCGCGTGCCATCGGAGCATTTATGTAGAGCCCGACCTGCCGGCCGATGTCGATTCCGTGGGCGGCCAGAGACGCAGTTGCTGAGATCGCGAGCTCCAGGCGTTCGGGGTCCAGTCCTTCCCAGAAACGCTCGAACGTATTGACATCCAGAAACATGGCCAGCGTCGGCAGCGAGCTCGGCTCGAACTGCTTCGATTGCAACTCGCCGGTCCGGGCGGTCGCTCGCCAGTGCAGATGCCGCGGTGGATCACCCGGCGCATACGGGCGGACACCGCGAAATCGAAGCGGGTCCTCCACCAGCGGGCGGATCGGCTTCTCGTCACCGAACGGTTGCTTCGGCGGGAGTCCGAGCTCGGTAACCGGAACGATCTGCGGGTAGACGATCATTGCGTCTTTGCGCTCGAATTGTTTCTCCAGGCTTGAGAATCCGAAGATGTCCCCGGTCTTGAGGTAGATGTGGCCGAAGCCGAAGAAGCCGCGTTTCGGGCAGACCATGCGATAGCGGCGCCGAACGCGTTCATATGGTCCTACATTGAAGAACGTGTGGAGTAATTGCACTCCGGGAACGCTCGATGGTTCCAGGTTGGTATCCGGGAACTCCAGCGCTTCGGGAAACTCGTCCATCACTTCCAGCCAGGGCAACGGCAGGAGTTTGGAGTTCTCGATCGTGATCTCCAGGGTCACCTCTTCGCCCGGAAATGCCCGGGAGCGGGAAAACGAACGCGAGTAGGAAACCCGATCGAGCCCGTAGCGCTGCCAGAGCAGGACGATCGCGATGGTGATTCCGACGGCAGCCGCCAGAAGTGCGATCAACACCTGACGGAGGAGAATCGCGACGATGGCCGCGGCAAATGCAGCCAGCATCCAGTCTCGACCCCGGCGTGATGTCTCCCGGCCGAAGAACCGCCGGACGATCCGGCCTTGCTGATCAGTTTCCGGTGGTGTGCTCATCAGCTTCCGGGTTCTCCTCTGCCGGGACCGGGATGTCGGCGATCAGTGCTCCCACGATTTCTGATTTGGTCCGTCCACGAAGTTCCACACGTGCCGATGGCAGGATCCTGTGCGTCAGCACCGAGGCCGCCATCGCCCGGATGTCGTCCGGAATGACGAAATCGCGACCCTCCATCAAGGCGTGTGCCTGTCCGGCCCGGGCAAGCGCGAGTGTCGAGCGCGGGCTGGCGCCGAGCTCGATCTCGTGGCTGTTTCGCGTCGCACTGACGATATCCAGGATGTAGTCTTCGACCGCGTCGCCGATGTAGATGCTTTGGGTGAGCTCGATCATGCGGGCGATCTCTTCCGGTGTCACCACCGGGGTAATCGCATCCAGAGGATCGATCCCCCGGAATCGCCGGAGCATATCGCGCTCGTCGTCCCGTTCAGGGTATCCGATTTCGGTACCGAGGAAGAAGCGGTCGAGCTGCGCTTCCGGAAGCGGGAAGGTTCCTTCGAGTTCAACCGGGTTCTGCGTTGCGATCACCAGAAAGGGACGAGGCAGTGCTCGCGTCTCTACGTCCACCGTGACCTGGCGTTCTTCCATTGCTTCCAGAAGAGCGGATTGAGTTCGCGGACCGGCACGGTTGATCTCGTCGGCGAGCACGACGTTGGAGAAGATCGGCCCTTCGTGAAACTGAAAGCTCGCACTGCTCTGGTTGTAGATGAGAGAGCCGGTAACATCGCCGGGGAGCAAATCCGGGGTGAACTGGACACGGTGAAAACGGCCGCCGATTGCTGCGCTGATGCTGCGCGCGAGTTTCGTCTTGCCGATTCCGGGAACGTCCTCGATCAGAACGTGGCCCTCGGCGAGCATTGCGGTTAGCAATCGATCGATAACCGCCCGTTTCCCCACGATGACGCGTTCGATCTGGTCCCTGATCTGCATGACGGTGGATTGAACGGAACGAACGTCATCGGCGGTCGGGCGTGACGTCTGAGTCGCTTCTGTGTTCATATTAACAGGACACCTGCTCCCGTCTGTCGTGGTCAGTCCTCAAGAGGCATCTTCGCCGCCGGCGAGATCGATACTTACCTTAGATCGAATTATCCGAGTTCCGTTCAGGGTACCACGTCATCCACATACGTAAAGCACGAGATGCGATACGGGATAATTCGGCAGACCTGCATCAGGTCTGGTCGGAGACGAGGAACGCGACCTGCGGCGACGGCCAGGGAGCGGTGTTGCGGAAAGCCCCAAAACCGGGGCGTACGAACGCGACTATCAGATTCGTATTGACCATGGCGTTGGTATTGTGTTAGACTACTAAGGTTTTGGGCTTGAGTGTCAAGTCCGGCCGACGTTCATAATGCGAACGTTTTTTTGTCATTCGGTGTCAGATTCAGGGAGTCATATGACGGAGCGAGCTATCCAGGACACCTATGAACTGGAGAAGTTGGTTGCCGACGCTGAGGTAGGCGACGTAATCGACGAGTCTGCGGACTTGATCGATCAGGCTACCAGTGACGCGGTGTATCGGTATTTCCGCGATGTCGGCGGTCACCGACTCCTGTCGCACGAGGAAGAGATCGAACATTCTCGTGCGGTACGAGCTGGCCTTGCGATTCGTGAACAGATCGAAGCGGGCGAAACCAGCGCTGAGCTGCGAATTATACAGGAAAAGGCCCGCATCGCGCGTGAGAAGCTGATCCGGCACAATCTGCGCCTGGTCGTTTCGATCGCCAAGAAGTATCGAGCCAGCGGGTTGCCGCTGATTGACCTGATTCAGGAAGGTAACATCGGCCTGATGACGGCGGTCGAGCGGTATGATCCAGAGCTTGGCTATCGGTTCAGCACCTACGCAACCTTCTGGATTCGGCAGGCCATCGGCCGTGCCGTGGCGAACCTGAGCCGCACGATCCGCGTGCCGGTTCACATGCATGATCTCATCTCCAAGGTTCGCCGGACGGAAGCACAGCTGGAGCAGGCTCACGGCCGCCAGGCGACCGACGAAGAGCTTGCTGAAAAGCTGGAGCTCGAGGTCGAGCGCATCGAGCAGGCCCGTTCCGCGATTCCGCGGACGTCCTCGCTCGACAAGCCGATCGGCGAAGACGGCGAGAGCACCATCGGTGATCTGCTGCCGGACCCGCAGAGTGACGAGGTCGTCGACCAGGCTGTCACCAGCGCGATCCGCGATCAGATCCGCCGGAGCCTTGAGCATCTTTCCGAGCGGGAACGCGGCGTGTTGATGCTTCGCTTCGGTCTTGGTGGTCAGCAGCCACAGACGCTGGCTGAGATCGCCGAGCACTACAACATCAGTCGCGAACGCGTTCGCCAGATCGAGAAGGAAGCGCTTGCCAAGCTGCGCAAGTCCGACCTGATCCAGCTGGCCAACGCGGCCTAGGTAGCTGGCGACCTCCGCGTCGCCCAACCATCCGGTTCATACCGGGTCCTAACGAAACCGACACACCCCCTGGCATTGCCAGGGGGTGTTGTTGTCTAAGGAGTGGTGCGCGAGTCAACCCAGGCCGGTGCTCTCGTTCCCTCGCCCAGCGAGTCGCTCTGGCGGTGCGATTGTTCCCGTCTGGACCGCCCGCGGACAAGCAGACCTGTCCTGATCACTCCTGTTATGAGCCAGAGCGAGCCAATCACGATCGCGACGAGCCCGAGATCCGGGGTCCACAGCATAAGCGAGCGCCAGCTCATTCCGAGTATCGATGGAAGCAGTGTGAGGAGGAGCGGTGCTCCGAATTCCCAGGTCAAGGGCGCGATTCGACGCACACGCCTCGAAGGACTGGACGCGATTGAAGACATTTCCGGATCTCGTGTCCCCCGGATGACCAACCGTACCAGCGCTACCAGTTGCAGGGCTACGATCGCCGCGACGACAAGGTTGAAGATTATGTAGAAGCGGCCAAGTCCTGTCGTTCCCGGTTCATTTCCGGTGAGAATGTCCATAACACCTGCTGGTAGAACCCTCAGTGCGCCAGCAGCACCGGGCAACGGCATCTCGGTGGCAGCGTTCATCAGCATCACCACACCAGTCTGCTGGTCATGATCGATCATCAACATTGCGGTCCCGGCCGGCTCACTTCCAGGGTGGAATACGACATTGCCTCCCTCCCACGGTCCGCCCACGTACCAACCCATGGCGTATTGCGCAGATGCGCCACCTGCCCATGGTCCGAGAGTGGCGTCAGTGACCCCGCGACGCATCTCCGCGATTCCGTTAGCGGAGAGGATGGATCGACCGTTGAAGGTTCCTTCGTTCAAGTACATCTGCAGGTAGTTTCCAAGGTCCGCAGCGGTGGACGTGATGTATCCCGCGGGTACGAGTGCCGGAAGAGGATCCATCGTATGTTGAACCGGCACGCCGAACCAGTACCGGTGGCCACCGGCGAATCCTGCGTCCATGGCGCTGTTCAGATCCGTGTAGGTGTCGCCCATCTCCAGTGGCGTGAAGATGTGTTCCTGCATGAAGTCGCCGTATGACTGACCGCTGACAACTTCGATCAGGTGGCCGAGAATGACAAAGTTTGCGTTGACGTATTCGAAGCGCTTGCCAGGCTCGTAGGCGAACTCCGCAGTTCGCAATGATCGAATGGCAGCTTCCGGTGTCATCGGCTTGGTGGATCTGAAGGCTTCCCCACCAGCTGCTGGTGCAATCCCGCTTGTCATGGTCAACAGATGTCGAACGGTTAGATGACTGCTCTGCTCTTCGTCAGCAAGACGAAACCACTGAATGTACTGCTGGATCGGGGCGTCAAGATCGATCGCTCCAGCCTCGCTGAGCTGCATGACCGCCAGCGCGGTCATCGATTTAGCAGTCGACCCGATCCCGAACAGGGTGTCCGGCGTCACCGGTTGCTCGTCACCGGCAGTCGTTCCAAATCCTCTCGAATGCTCCACAGTGTCATCATGAACGATCGTGAGGACTGCTCCGGGGATACGGGACGCGTCCATTTCCTGGTCTACGTATGAGTCGATCGACTCGAGCATCTGTTGATCAGGAGACGCAGCTCCACCTGTCTGAGGAGCAACGAGTACGATGGTCAGAAACAGGGTGAGAAGAACGAGCGCTCCAGAGAGTCTGTGTCTACTATTCATTTGTGGGCTCCGAATCGTTCAAGTCAGTACGCCAGGTTGCGATCTGATTCGATCATGCGCCACTAATGTCTAATCCAGACCAAACCATAGCTCGGAACATCGCAGGAACGTGTCAGTTTCCTCCCCGTATGACTGGCAGAACCACTTCGACTTTCCTGAATGGCTCCTCGAACACGACACCCCGGCTCAAGGCCGGGGGTGTCGTTCCTTTAACGGAATGCGGTTCTATGCGTCAGCACTCCGCATGTATTCGAGGATCGCAAGCACCTTGTCTATCCGGCGATTCGTTCGAATCACTTTTCTGTTCAGAGAATTGACAATCGAGCCCGACGAGATGATTGACGCGTGGAATCTCAGCGTTTTCACGGCTCCGGGGATCCTCCTGCATATGCGGTTGTCGGCGTTGGCGGAGCAAAGTCTGGCCTTGTAACAGCTAGCCTGAACGAATATTTTCCCCTATCAGAAGCACTGAAATGTTTTTGTAACTGCGGTGCGGATGATTACGCACGTGCGAGATCAAGAAGCTCCTAGAGTTGTGTAGATAAGTACGACGGCCCGTCGAGCAAGTTCATTGCTTCGCGAACGGAATGACCGCGTGAGAGACCTCGCACCAGCATCGACGAATCAGTCGAACCCGCTCGACGCTCATCCCCTGATCGTCTTACAGAACGTTTCGAAGACATTTGAAACCGCGGCTGGAGCGTTCACTGCACTTCGGGACGTTAGCCTGCATATCAAGCAGGGAGAGTTCGTCGCCATTACCGGCCGATCCGGAAGCGGCAAGTCCACGCTGATAAATATGCTCACGGGGATTGATCACCCGACCGCTGGCGAAGTGCTCATCGGTGATGCCGCGCTGCACACCCTGAGCGAGAATCAACTCGCCCTCTGGCGCGGGCAGAACCTGGGGATCATATTTCAGTTCTTCCAGCTTCTGCCAACGCTCTCGATCATTGACAATGTAATGCTCCCGATGGACTTTGCCGGAAAATACTCCGCCCGCGAGCGGATTAACCGCGCAGCGGCGTTGCTCGAACGGGTTGGACTCGCGGAGCATGCCTGGAAACTCCCCTCCGAGCTCTCCGGTGGCCAGCAACAGCGCGCGGCAATCGCGCGGGCTCTGGCAAACGAACCCCGCCTGCTTATTGCCGACGAACCTACCGGGAATCTCGACTCGGTGACGGCTGAGTCGGTGTTCGAACTGTTCACTGAGCTGGCTTCTCAGGGCATGACGATTCTCATGGTGACTCATGACGAAAGTCTGGCAAGACGGACTCATCGGCATATCACCATGCTGGATGGCCGCATCTCGACAGAATCCAGTCCCGTATTGGTCGTCCTCGATACAGGCGCGAACTGATAGCAGGAGATCCTCATGATTAGCCCGAGATGGCGCAAGATCCTGGCAGAACTGAGACTGTCGCGTTCGCGCTCTGTGCTGGTAATACTTTCGATTGCCATCGGCATATTCGCTGTGGGAGTAACACTTACCGCGCGCGATGTAATTGGGCGCGGCATCGACCGCACCTTTGACGACGCTAACCCTGCATCCGCGGTGATCATGACCCAGCCGTTCGACGAGGAGA
>SLMJ01000024.1 GCA_007133615.1 Thermomicrobiaceae bacterium
CCATTCGGCGGACGTCGGCGGCCATCCGTGGATCGGTTGATATGTTTCCGCCGCCGCTATCGACGACGGGTGAGCCTTCGAAATTGCTCATAACGATCTCGGTGTTCGTGAATGCAACATCAGCCGATCGGATGAGTCCCAGCATCTGCTGGTATTCAGCGTCCTGATACTCCGGCATCCGGCGGGAGATCAGGCAATCTCCGGTAGCAGTCAACGTGATTTCGCGAGGCATGAATGGTCCCTTCTTCGCCCTCACCCCCGAACCCCTCTCCCAATACTGGGAGAGGGGAGTCGTCTCCAGTCCCGAATTGGAGGTGAGACACCTTGAAAAGAGTCTTCGTTACTCCTATGGCTCCCAGGTCATGTCCGAATCGAACGGATAGATTGGTCGCTTGAGTTTGTGGTACTCGAGCTTCGTCAGGTCCGGGTTGGTCAGCCCGGGCGTATCAACCTCAACGATCTCCGCGGCGATCGGCGTGAACGCTGCCCGGAAGTGAACCGACGATTTGACGACGATCGTCTGCAATTCCGTTGGTTCGATGCCCTGCGACCGCAGCACTTCAAGATCCGTTGGCTGGTAGCGCAGCGAGGTAACAACAACGAAGACCTTGCCGCCGTTCTGACCGTCAAGCTCGACTACGGCGGTATCGCCGAGATCCACCTGAACGCCCGTGTTCATCGGCCCTTTGTGGACGAACTTGCCGTCGGTAAGGCGAATGACTCGACCACTTACGTCCAGCGGCGTGCCGTGCATGTCGTCGGTCTTTGCGCCGAGTTTCAGCTGGACTGGATTGCCTTCACCGGCAGCCTGAGCTGCTTTGACTGATTCGGGGTCGACCATTGGCACCATTGCCGTATTCGTTGCGCCGAGCCGGAGTAGTGCTTCCAGCAGGACAGTGCCGTCTGCTGGACCACCGCCGCCTGGATTGTCGGAGATGTCCGCCAGGACAATCGGGTTCGCCTGGCTCGCCATCGCATCGGTGACAGCCTGATCGACTGGTTTGGGCTGAACCTTGAACTCGTCTTTGATACTCCAGAGATAGCGAGCCAGCCGGTTGGCGGCATCCCGGGCGTGTGCCTCGTCGTTATCAGCCGTGACGATGATGCTGAAGTTTGTCGGTTCGATGTCGGCAAACGGGAATCCCGGCAGATAGCTGACGTTCATGATCCCGCGCTCGTGTTCGATCTCCCGGGCGAGGCGTTTGAACGTCAGCATCGGTTCGGCGTGAGTGTGCTGTCGCTGGATCGCCGTCAGCAGAGGCACCTTGACGATCACCGGAGTCGGTTTCTTGCCGCCGCGAACGATCTCTGCCATGTGAATGCCAGCTTCGTAGCCACGCTCGTAGGGGTCCGTGTGCGGGTATTCGTCGTACGCGACGCAGACCGACGCCAGATCAACCAGTTCCTGGGTGATGTTGCCGTGGAGATCGAGCTCGACGATGACTGGTAGATCCGGTCCGACGACCTCTCGCACTTTGCGGACGATGTAGCTTTCGCCGTCGTCATCCAGCTCGGAGACCATCGCTCCGTGCAGAGATAGCAATACGCCATCGAGCGGTCCAGAGTCCTTGACCTGCTTGATTCCTTCGGCAAGCCGGGTGGTCAGGGTTTCGGTCGCGTCGGCGGTTACCGGGCCGGCCGGGACGGCGGAAGCCATCATCGTGGGCACGACTTCATAGTCCGCGACCCTGGCTGCGTCGATGAAGCCGCCGAGGGCGGACTTCGTGCCGGTGAAGGCATTCATCAGGTCTGCGCCTTCGTGGTAGCCGCGCTCGTAGAAATGTTGCAATGTGGTTGGAACAGTCGAGAATGTGCTGCTCTCGTGGCTGATGCCTCCGATTGCAACCCGCATTGGCCGGTTCCTTTCCGATATCGACGATTAACAGAAGCGAGAGGGCCGTCTGGCCCTCTCGTTTTGTCGCATGAATTCGGTTCTGGCGCAATCGGTGAGGATTGTCTACTCACGCTGCCGCGGGTCGAGCGCATCCCGCAGGCCGTCACCGATCAGGTTGAATGCGAGCACCGTCAGCGTGATCATCACTCCGGGCACGATCGCCATATGCGGGAACCGCAGAATGTGCGGCCGCGCATCAGAGAGTGAGCGTCCCCATGACGGCGTCGGTGGTTGAACACCGAGGCCGAGGAACGACAGTGCCGCTTCCAGGATGATAATGCTGCCAACACCAAGCGTGAACATAACGATGACCGGCCCGAGAATGTTCGGCAACATGTGCCGAACGATGAGGCGCGGCGCCTGGGCACCGATAGCACGTGCAGCCATGACATAATCCCGTTCCCGCAGGCTCATCATGTCCGCCCGGACAACGCGCGCGAATTGCGTCCAGACTAACGCCCCGATGATCAGGATCACGTTTCTCAAACTTGGCCCCAGGACTGCGGCCAGCACCAGCAGGATTGCCAGCAAAGGCACCGCCATGACCGTGTCGATGAGCCGGGACAGGATCGAGTCTGTCCAGCCGCCGAAGTACCCGGCAATCGCGCCGATTGCGACGCCGATCACGGCGGTCATGGTGGTTGCCACGACACCGACGAGCAGTGCTGTCTGGGCACCCCAGATCGTCCGGCTCAGAACATCGCGACCGACATGATCGTTGCCCAGCCAGTGTTCAGACGACGGCGATGCCCCTCGCATGCCCGAGAAGATCTCTGTGGGATCATGTGGCGAGAACACCATCGGAATCACAGCAAGAATGGTAAGGACGACGACGAACGCGAGCCCGAAGAGCCCCGCGCGATAACGCAGGAAGCGGTTGAGTGCTCGACGAAACTCGGAGCGCTGTTTTCGTTCGAGTCCCGCGAGTTCAGTCGTGGACCCAGCCGTGTACTGGCGGGACTCGTGTGCCTGGCGTTCTTCTGATGTCTCAGACATTAGCCGAGCCCCTTTCTACTGGATCCGGATTCGCGGATCAATGTAGGCGTACGTCAGATCGGTGAGCAGGTTGCCGAGTACTACGGCAACGGCAAAGAGAAGGACAATCGCCTGCATCACCTGGTAGTCAAGCCGCTGGACGGATGTCACGAACATCTGCCCGAGGCCCGGCACGCTGAACACGGTCTCGACGACGATCGTACCGCTGAGAATGAACGACAGCCGGTACCCGATGATCGTCACGACCGGAAGGAGTGCGTTTCGGGCAATGTGCCGGAAGATGACCGGCATCTCGGCCAGGCCTTTCGCCCGCGCAACGCTGACAAAGTCCTGTGTCATGACGTCGATCGTTGAGCTGCGCATCATGCGCGCGAGCAGGGCCGTCTGCTCCAGTGCAAGCACGATCACCGGCAGAATATAGTACTCAGGGCCGCGCAGGCCGGAGCTGGGTAAGATCCCGAGCATCCCGGCAAACAGGAATATCAGCATCAGACCGACCCAGAAGTTGGGTAGTGCTACCCCAAGGGTCGCGCCCATCATGCTGAAGTAGTCGAAACTGGAGTAGCGCCGGATCGCCGCGATCATGCCGACAGGCAAGGCGACCCCGATCGAGAGGACCATCGCCAGCACATTGAGCTGAACCGTGACCCAGGTGGCCTCGAGCACCATATCCGAGACATCGACCCCGCGACGCACCACGGACTGACCGAAGTCGCCCTGAAGTGCGTTTCCGAGCCAGACGATGTATTGCTCGTGAACGGGTCTATCCAGACCCCACTGGGCTCGAATGCGTTCGATCTGTTCATCAGTCACCCGGGCTTCGCCGACCATCACATCGATCGGGTCTCCGGGTGCAAGGTGCATGAGACCGAATGTAAAGATCGTTACCAGAAGGATAACGACAATTCCCTGGAGAAGCCGCCGGATGATATACGTCAACATGGGCAGTCCCTGTTCTCACATACCCCGCAAGTGGCGGGTTCTCCGTTGCCCGACGTTCCGCCCGGACTGCGTGACGTTATTCGCCATTCACAACGGACAGATGGTGAAGAGTTGGGCCATTGCCCTTTGGCAGGGCCCTTCCGGATAATGCCGAATGGAATGTTGCAGCTGCAACATTCCATTCGGCGCATTGCTCGAGTCGCTGCTGTTTCCCCGGAGGTTCTAGTCCTGGTTGACCAGGTAGAAGTCCCGGATGTAGTTGAGCAGACTGGAGCCCGTCGCCAGCAGATCGTCCGGATCTGGGCGTCCCTGAACGTCAACGCTCCAGTGCTGGTACCAGTCCCAGTACATCATGAAGAGCATTGGGGCCTGGTCCGCAACGATCTCCTGGATCTCGTGGTAAATGGGCACCCGGTCCTCTTCTTCGACCTCGCGTAGCCCAAGTTCGAGGAGCTCGTCGACGCGCTCATTATCCCAGTTGTTCCAGTTGTTTCGGGCCTCAGAGTGCAGGGTGGCAGTGCCATCCGGCTCTCCGTCGGTGCCGCCGTACGTCCAGTTGTACAGCGAGGCATCGATGGTACCGTCGCGCTGGCCTTCTTGAATCGTTGCCAGCGGAGCTTCCTGGATCTCCATGTCAATGCCGACTGCGGCCAGATACTGCTGAACAACCTCGGCTTCTGGCAGGCGGGCTTCGTCACCGGTAATAACCGTGCAAATGAAGTGGCAGGGTTCGCCATCCCGCTCGCGGACGCCGTTGTCACCCATTTCCCAACCGGCTTCCTCGAGGACAGCTTCGGCTTCGTCCGGGTCGTACGGGTACTCGGTGACGTCCGGGTTGTAGAACGGCTCAAGGGTCGGGGCCAGGTTGGCCGTTGCCTTGGTTGCGGCACCAAGGAAGACGTCATCGATCACCTGATCCCGGTCAGTCGCGTAGACCATTGCGCGGCGAACAGCCACATCGCTGAGCACGTCGTGCTGGTTGTTCAGCGGGAAGTGGTTCATTGAAAGGGTCGGGACGATGTAGGAATCGAAGTCCGGATCGGCCTCGAGCTCCATGTCGTCGTCGATGACCGGCGGCCAGACCATGCTGTGGGCTTCACCGGTCTGCATCTGCAGTGTCCGGACTGAGCCTTCGGGAATGATCTCTTCCGTCAGGTAATCGGCATACGGGCGACCGCGCCAGTGATCTTCGAACGCCGCCAGGCGGGTGAATTCGGCCGGGCGGTATTCCTCGACCATGAACGGGCCGGTGCCGATCGGGTCGCTCTTGTAGTTGTCCTCGCCGATCTCCTCGTGGTGATGGGCGGCGACAATCTCGTTCTTTGCCGCACGGCGCATGAACGAGGCATCCGGTTCGGCCATGTTCACGACGAATGTGTAGTCGTCTGGGGCTTCCACCGATTCGATCGCGGTGTAGTCGCCGCCGAGCACGGTAGCGTTGTCCGGATCCATGTGGAATTCGAAGTTGTAGACGCAATCCTCGGCGGTGAACTCTTCACCGTCGTGGAACAGAACGCCTTCTTCGAGATGGAAGGTGTACTGCAGTCCATCTTCCGCAGCTTCGTAATCGTGGGCGAGTTCGTGCTCGATTTCGTAGCGCCAGTTGATGGTCACCAGCGAATCGTGAATGTTGGTGATCATCGCCCAGTGAACAGTTGGGCCGCGGTCATCCGGGCTGAGACTCTCAACCTCATGGTGGCCGAGAATGACGATTTCGCCGCCGTAACGATCTTCGTCGTCGACATCGTCATCAACCGGCTCTTCATCGTCGTCCGGTTCATCGACTGGCTCATCATCGTCGTCGACTTCATCATCGTCCGGATCAACGGCCGGTTCGTCGTCGTCGGCAACGTCATCTACAACGTCATCGTCATCATCGTCGGTCTCGCAGGCTGCGAGCAGTGATCCGATGACGGGAGCCGATGCACCAAGAATCGCCGCGCGCTTCATCAGCGTTCGACGGCTCATAGGCATCGACGTAAGGATCTTCTCGAGATCTCTCGGGTCTGCCATGTGTCCTCCTCCTCTTGTGGTGATAACGGACCCCACCAGTCCAACCCTTCACCTTTCGCCGGCGACTGGCGTTTTCGCCGCCTGCTTTCTAGCAAGGTGGGAGTTTGACTGGCTCGGACGTTTCCCCATCAATGTCGATGGCGGTAGTCTAGCACGCTGTTATGAAGCGTTTCAATTTACGATTGTCGAGTGTGCCGGGTATATCTTCGAAGCGGTGCCGAATCCGACGCGTCAACACGCCGGATACGACGCTGGCGTGACAACGGCAATGAGAAGTTGCGGAAGTCGGGGAGATGTCTGGGATCAATGAAAATCGAGCAGCCTGTCGGTTGACGACTTGAACGAGTTGTCAACTGCAGCTTGTCCGGCCTGTTCAACGCAGTTGACAGAAAGCGCAGGAAGCCACAATTGTGACTTCCTGCGGGATCGACCGTGTATGCGTGATGCGCGCGTCCGGGACTACTCTTCGATCCAGACGTTCCGGAGAACACCGGAGCGATAGAGCTGGTGACCCCACTGGACATCGCCAGCATCAGGCAGACCCTGAACCCGGAGATTCCACTGGTTGTACCACTCCCAGTGGGAGAAGAAGATACACGGGACATCTTCAGCGAACAGCTTCTGAACCTGGCTATAGATCTCCTGCCGGGCTTCGAGATCTGCTTCCTGGACACCCTGCTCGAGTAGTTCATCCATCTCGGTGCTGCTGTAGTGGTTGAAGTTGTTCCCACCGTCGCTACTGAGGACAACCCGTGCGTCCGGCTCACCGCTTCCGCCGCCGTAGCCCCAGTTGAAGAGAGCCATGTCAGCAGAGCCTTCTCGCATCGGTCCTGAAGTGTCCGGATTCTCGGAAATCTGCATGTTCATGCCGACCTGTGAAAGGTACTCAGCGACCATCTCGGCCTGCGGGCGCCGGGCTTCGTCACCGGTGATGACCAGGCATTCCCATTCCAGCCGCTCGCCGTTCTTCTCGCGGATGCCGTCGTCACCTTCGACCCAGCCGGCTTCTTCGAGCAACTCGATTGCCATATCCGGGTCGTATGGGTACTCCTTGACGTCCGGTTCGTAGAACTCCTCGATCTTGGGAGCGATGTTCGCCGTGGCTTTCACTGCTGCACCCGCGAATACGGACTCAATCACCTGGTCGCGGTCGATTGCGTGCATCATCGCCTGGCGGACTTCCCGGTCCTCGAACTGCGGGATCGTGTTGTTGATCGGGAAGTGGTTGAGCGTCGATCGGATCGTTTCAATCGAGACGATTCCGAGCTGATCGGCTTCGTCGTGCATCCGAAGCGCGTCATCAACGCCGACCATCCAGATTGAAGAGTCCGCGCCGCCGGTTTCGAGTTCGAGTACCCGAACAGATCCTTCCGGTACGATCCGGATCTCGACTTCATCGACGTAGGGACGGCCATCCCAGTGGTCCTCGAAGGCCCCGACGAGTGTATGGGAATCCGGCTCCCATTCGACGAGTTGGAACGGACCGGTGCCGATCGGGTTGGCACTGTGCTCGTCGTAGCCGACTTCTTCGTGGTAGTGCTCGGGCACGATCATCGCGGTGAATGCCCGGCGGAGCATGGACGCGTCCGGCTCGGCCATGTTGATGATCAGCGTATGGTCGTCTTCGACCTCGACGGAATCCACAGAGACGAACTCGGCTGCGGTGATCGCCGCGTTTTCTTCATCCATGAACCAGTCGTAGGTGTACTTGACGTCGTGAGCCGAGAACGGCTCGCCATCATGGAACAGAACACCCTCACGGATTGCGACAGTGTAGGTCATTCCATCGTCACTGATCTCATAATCAGTGGCGAGCAGATACTCGAAATCGTAGGTGTGGTCGATTTCGATCAACGGCTCGTGAATGAGGTTGATGGCGGTCCATTCGACGGTGGCGCCGTCATCATCCGGATGAAGCGTGTCGATCGAGTGGTGCCCCATCAGTCGGATGCGGCCACCATACTGATCATCGTCGGGTGCGTCGTCGGCGTCATCCGTGTCGTCGTCGACGTCCGGTTCATCGTCATCATCGTCGTCGGGATCAACGGCGGGTTCGTCATCATCGTCGTCATCGACGACAGCCCCATCGTCATCAAACTCACAGGCTGCGAGCAGTGCTCCGGCAAACGGGGCGGTAAGCCCCAGCAGAGCGGTGCGCTGCAGCAAGGTGCGCCGGCTTATCCCGGTAAATGTCAGCATCTCCGAGAGATTGCGACGTTCAGTCATGGAGAAAAGTCCCTCTCTAGCACGCGCCATCCCACTGCGTCTCCACCTGGGCCTTTGCCCCGGAGATCTGGAGTGACGCACATAAACGTAACCTGCATGCACCTTAGCATGAAACTGGCTGCTGTTCGGTCCGGTAAGGTCGCCGAGTCCGGCTGCCAGGAAGCGGCCAGAGTTGCGCATATAGGCGATGAAGCGATCCAGTTCTGGCCGATTCACGCTGAAGTGCGTAAGCAATGGCGAGACTGCGATGAGCACGCGGCAAGATGGAGGGCCGAGAGTTACAGTATCGTACGTTGATTGCTCAATCCGGGATTACGGAAAATTCCCGACAGAGACTGTGATTTATACTGACCAGGGATCCGTGTTTGTTACAGACAAGAATGTGCCCCATGGCCAACCATGGGGCAAGACAATACGGGCCTTTGTTGTCGGTCTGTTGCCAGCTACTCACGCTGGTGCGGATCCAGCGCGTCCCGCAGCGCATCACC
>SLMJ01000007.1 GCA_007133615.1 Thermomicrobiaceae bacterium
ATCAATCCGTCTGTTATCGAAGGCGGGCGTCACCCGGCATTCATCGCAGACTACTGCGGCCTCTGGATCACCGTTCATTTCTATCCGAACGAGACCTGGGAATCGGTGACCGCCGAGATCGAGGATCACATTCTTCGCACTGCGGCAGCCGATCTCTGGATGCGGGACAACCCGCCAACCTTCCGCTGGGGCGGGCGCTCGATGATCGAAGATCGAGGCGAGATCTTCCCGGCCTCGGGGATTCCCGCCGATCACCCAGCGACACACTTGCTGGAAGATATCCATCGAGAGGTGATCGGGGCGGAGCCGATCCATGAGATGAGCACGTCGGTCACTGACTCCGGCTGGCTGGAATCCGCCGGCATCCCGACCGTCATCTACGGTCCGGGCAGTATCAACCAGGCGCACACGATCGACGAGTGGATCTCCATCGAGGAACTGATCACAGCGGCAGAGGTCTACGCAATCATGATCGCCGAGTGGTGCAACCAGGAGAAACCGGGGCAATGACAGCCACCACAACCCCTGGCACCAGTCTGAACGTCCAGCGTATCAGCAAGACTTTTTCATCTCGCAACGGCACTGTGCCAGCGCTCCAGAACGTCAGCTTCACCGTTGCCGACGGCGAGTTCTACAGCATCGTCGGCCCCAGTGGTTGCGGCAAAAGCACCCTGCTGAACATTATCGCCGGCCTGGAACCAGAGGACACCGGACACATCCTCGTCGGGGCGGGCATTCCTGACGCGCCCGACAACCTCGAATCTAACGCTGTAGGGGCCGACGCCCCTGTCGGCCCGCGCCTCGGCACCATCGGCTACATGCCACAAAAAGACCTCCTCCTGCCCTGGCGCACGGTACTCGACAACGCCGCACTCGGCCTCGAATTGACCGGCGTCTCCAGAACCACCGCCCGGGAACGGGCTCGTTCACTGCTCGATCGATTCGGACTCGATGGTTTCGCCGATTCCTATCCTGCGGAGCTTTCCGGAGGCATGCGCCAACGCGCAGCATTCCTGCGAACCGTGCTGACAGATCGATCCCTCATGCTCCTGGACGAACCGTTCGGCGCGCTCGATGCCCTGACCCGGCGATCGATGCAGGAGTGGTTGCTCGGCGTCTGGTCGAAAATGCAGCGAACGGTGGTGCTGATCACGCACGATGTCGATGAAGCAATCTTTCTCTCGGACCGCGTCGCCGTGATGAGTCCGCGGCCGGGGCGAATCGTCGCCGAGCATCCGGTCGATCTCCCGCGACCGCGGAGCGCCGAGATGATTACCAGTCGTGAGTTCATCGAGGTCAAGCGCCGGATCATGGCTGACCTCCGGGCAGCGCTGGAAGGTAGCAATGATGCTGGCGAGTGATCGCGCACTGGAGCGACTGGCCGCCGGTTTTCAGTGGATCATTCCCGGGGCATTGCTCGTTGCCGGCGCGCTCCTCTGGGAGATACTCGTCCGGCTACGCGACACGCCAGCCTGGATGTTGCCGCCACCGTCGGCTATCGGCCAGTCACTTTTCGATGATCGCTCTATGCTGCTCGAACACACGCTCGCGACCGCTCAGGCCGCATTAATCGGCTTCGGCATCGCCTTTCTCGTCGGGGTTGGATCCGCGATCGCCATTACGTCCACCCGAATCCTGGAACGCTCGCTCTATCCGGTGATCATTGCCACGAACGCGATCCCCGTGATCGCCATTGCCCCGCTGTTGCTGATCTGGTTCGGCTACGGTCTCACACCGAAGATCATCGTCGTGGCGCTCATCTGTTTCTTCCCGATTGCCGTCAACACGATCGACGGCCTGCGCTCGGTTGATCGGGAAATGGTCAACCTGTTGCGGAGTCTCGGAGCCAGCCGCTGGGCGACATTCCGGCTCGTGCGGTTCCCGACGTCGCTGCCGTATCTCTTCTCCGGAACCCGGATCGCCGCTGCGGTCAGTGTGATCGGCGCACTCGTTGCCGAGTGGGTCGGCTCGTCGGCTGGACTCGGCTATCTGATGATCCGCTCGGCTTCACAGTTTCTGACCGACCGCGTCTTTGCCGCCATCTTCATCGCCGCCCTGATGGGCATCGCCATGTTCGTCGTGATCAGTCTTCTGGAACGATGGCTGCTTCCGTGGCGACGACTGGATCAGGAAAGGAATTCGTAGATGGACTGCCCTCACCCCCAGGCAAGAAACGTATCTGTAGGGTCCGACGCCCCGATCCTGTCTCAGAAGTCGCATCTGGTAGCCGCGCAGCTCCGTCTGCGCCAGTTCGCCGATGCCGGTATACGCAAAACAGCGACGTGCCTGACAGAAGGTCGACGCGAATGACATGCATCAAGGTCGGGCATGGGCCACACGGAGGTGGCCGGCTACCAATAATTGATTGCGAGACAGGCTCTCCCTGTCGGACCGCGTTACGCAAGGCGATACGGAACAAGGAAGGACACCGCAGCATGTTGAATCGCCCTCACCCCCGGCCCCTCTCCCAATACTGGGAGAGGGGAGAAGCAAACACCTGTCATCCTGAGCGGAGCGAAGGAACTCGGTTCGGCAGTCTGGTGCTCCTCCTAACCGCCTTTGCTTTTGTCGCCGCCGGGTGCGCCGAGCGCATCGGCACCGACGACCCGGACGAGGTGTCCATGGCACTGGACTGGTATCCGTGGGCGAACCACTCCCCGTTCTTCCTGGCGGACGAACGCGGTTACTTCGCCGACGAAGATCTGGACGTCGATATCCACGTCCCGGCCAACCCGGAGGACGTCCTGATGCTCATCGGCTCGGGTCGGGACACCTTCGGCATCAGCTATCAGACCGCCGTGCTCCAGGCGCGGGCAGAAGACATCCCTGTGCAGTCCGTCGCCGCGCTGGTGCAATACCCGCTGAACTCGATCATGACGCTTGAGGATTCCGGGCTGGATCGCCCGGGAGACCTGGAAGGCAAACAGATCGGCTATCCCGGCATCCCGAGCAACGAAGCGCTTCTGGAGACGATGCTCGAATCCGATGGGTTGACCCTCGACGACGTGGAACTCGTCAACGTCGGCTTCAACCTGGTTCAGGCGCTGATTTCGGAACAGGTCGATGCGATCATCGGGGCGTACTGGGTGCATGAATCGATCCTGGCCGAGAACGAGGGTTTCCCCGTCAACATCATGCGCGTGGAAGACTGGGGCGTGCCGATCTACTATGAGCTCGTCCTGGTTGCCAGCGATGAGACGGTCGAGGAAGACCCGGAACTGGTCGAGCGATTCGTCCGGGCAATGCGACAGGGCTACGTCGATGCAATGGAAGACCACGACGCCGCCACCGATGCGATGATCGAGGAGTATCCCGATACCGATCGCGATCTCGAAGCCGATTCCATCGTCATGCTGTCACCGCTCTGGACCGAAGGCGCCGACTACTTCGGCCAGCAGACGAGCGAACGATGGAATGAATACGCCGAATGGATGATCGAGCGCGGCTTGCTCGATCCGGATGCCGGCGTCGAGGAGGCATTCACCGATGAATTCGTCCAGTCAGCCGTAGAAGCCGAAGAACAGGAAGACGATTCGTAGGGACCGACGCCCCTGTCGGTCCGAGCTGGAAGGCAGAATGGGATATGACACAACGCTTCACACAACAACTCTGGAACGACATCGAGCCGATCTGGACGGGGATCCAGGAGCACCCGTTTCTGAAAGGCCTCACTGAAGGATCGCTGCGGGATGACATCTTCCGTCAGTACGCCGTGCAGGACGCCCTTTATCTGCAGGCCTATGCCCGGGCACTGGCCGCAGCATCGTCCAAAGCGACGAAGGACGAATGGTGCGAGATGTTCGCCGACCACGCCCGGGGCATTCTGGTGGACGAACGCTCGCTGCACGAGACGTTCTTCGGCAAGTGGGGTATGAGCCCGGAAGACGTGTACAGCACCGAAGCGCTGCCGACGACTGAGGCATACAACTCCTACCTGCTGCGAGTGGCCTATGGCTATCCGTTCGAGGAGATTCTCGGCGCCGTTCTCCCTTGCTACTGGATCTACTGGGAAGCTGGCAAGGTTCTCGGCAAGGAAGGTTCGCCCAACCCGGACTTCCAGGCCTGGATCGACACCTACTCTGCCGACGAATTCGCCAGCGTCGTCCAATCCGTCATCGACTGCACCGACGAAGTCGCCGCCAACCTGCCGGACGACCGCAAGGCACTCATGCGCAAGCATTTTGTAACGACTTCGCGCTATGAATATCTCTTCTTTGACGCAGCCTGGCAGAAGGAGACCTGGGCGATACATCCTCGTCGGTGAGCGGGATACACCATGTGGCGTGAGTCGACGCTACCGACGGGCCGGATATATCCAGGTTCTACGAAGTCACCGGAGCTTGCCCTGCAATCAGGACAATGCTCCGGTGACGTCCATTCTTTGCCCACGACCCTACGGCCAGACATGCCGACCCTTTGTTCACGCCAGAATCTCTATCCGACCGAGTGAGCATTTGATCTCTAGATCTGTGTCGACTCGCGTGCAATCGTCAGGGGATATCTATCCCATCATGCAACGATTCAGGGATCGCTGGACGGCCCCCGGCTCCCGGGTCAACGCCCGGTGAGCGCTCGGGATACGGCACATCCAACCCGATCGGGTGGCGTAGCTCATCATTGCTGAACACGGTTCGACTTCCATCCACATCCGCAAGCGTTAACGGGTTGGCCCGGTCTCGCACGAACGGGTGAAGCCTGACCGGTTCATAGACACCGTTGCTGGCGTCACTCAGGATGTCGTCCAGGCGACTGGCTGAAAGCCAGCGACCTTCCGCCGCGTCGAAATCCCGTACGCGCCCGTGCTCCAGCCATGTCGCGGCATCACGGTCACGGTCTGCCAGTCGCAGCCGGGTCCACTGCCAGGCGCCCATCTCGCTGACCCATTCCGCCCCACTCGGGAAGTAGCGCAGATGCTGGAAGATTTCGCCGTCGGCATCTGTTACGTAGGTGATGTCTCCGGCGTGATCACGATGCAGGAAGAAACGTTTACCTTCCTCCGGCCAGTCTTCCAGCAGGTCCTCATCGAACTCTTCCTCATGGGCAGCGAGCGCTGGCCGCATGAGCACCGTCGCGACCCGCAGCGGGCCAGCGTAGACATGCTTCGTCGCGATCTGGCCGTTGTCAACTTCCATGAATGGATTGATAAACGCCGTCTCGCCACCAGGTCCACGCCGCACGGCAAGCTCCGCTGCATGATCCCAGACCAGGTCTACGGTGCGTCCCTGGTCAGCGATCTGAAGCGGCCGGCCATGCGATCCCCAGGTGATGTCTCGGCGAGTACCACGCTGATCATGTTCCCAGCCGAGGCTCTGGCCGTCTGCATCATAGAAGAACGTTCGATTTCCATAGGCGATCGGTGCGTGAGGTTGATCGCCGCTGTACGCGAGTTCGTGCGAATGACTGGTGTGATCCACGGTTCGCCATGGCGGACCGGAGCTGCCAGGTTCACTCTCCTGATCGTTACCATTCTGTCCCGGATTGGAAGCTCCACCGCCGCCCGGCGTTCCACCTGGCGGCCCGCCGCCGGACCCACCTGGCGATCCACCCCGGACTTCGTGACGCTGGGTCTCCGACAACATGTTGTCGATCGTATCGAACGTACGGGCAACGCTGACCCGCTCCTCATGAGGGCTGCTGCTCTGCCAGTGTGCAGACGCTTCGATGAGCCGGTACAGATCATCGTATTGATAGTTCCAGTGTAATGGTCCGCCGTATTCGGATGGGTGTGGTTCATCGACGTTGTCAAACGCCTCAACAACATTGCCAACAGGGTCATACGCCAGTTCCTGGTTCTGGAAGAGCCGTCCTGCGGTATCCCGTGTCGAAAGTCTGATGAGCGAGCGCGAGACTTCATTTCTGGTCAGGGTCGTAGCGACACCATTTCCGTATTGAAGGTAGGCAGGTTCGCCGAACCGATCGTATTCAAGTCGATCGACATAGGTTTCCTCATGTCCCGCCTTCACTCCTTCGATCCCGGAGATCCGGCCACCGGCATCGTAGCCGTACGTCAACTGCTCACCATCTGCGTAGGTCATGGAGAGCACGCGACCCCAGGCATCTCGCTCCAAGGTTGTTTCCAGTGTCGGCGGCTCGGCTCCCCGCGCCGTCGATGGCGTCCGGATGTGAGATTGAATCTCACCGAGCGATCCGTAATGCCGTTGTTCGACGCCTCCAGGAGACGTAATCTGCTGGATCCGCCCCGCGGCATTGCTGGCTGCACCCGGGCCTCCCCATTCGTATCGAACCTCGCCGACATCGGGATAGTCCACTCCGACGAGACGGTCGAATTCATAGTGATAGACGATGGTCTGATCCAGATCTCGCAATGTCGACGTCGTTTCTCGGGTCAGATTTCCTGCCAGATCGTACTGGAATTCGATCCGCCCACCGCTCGGCGTTTCCGTAATCGTTCGGTGACCGAGTGCGTTGTACTCCGCGATTGACGAGTGCCCGTGGTCATCAACGATCTGAATCAGGCGGCCAAACGGATCATGCTGATACGAGGTCCAGACGTTCTCGTTATCAAGGACCCGGCGAACCTCAGTAACCATTGTGCGCGCATCCCGATATGTCGCCTCGATCCCATCCGCGGGATCGATAATCGTTTCCACGGCACGGCGCCCGTCGTTGCGGCCGGCACCCAGGTTGTAGCTCGTCTCAGTGACCGCACCACCCGGGCTCGTTTCAGTAAGCACCCGATCGAGTATGTCGTATGTCCACTGCCGGGCCGGCTGACTGGCATCAGCCTCCGACATCGTTGTCTGAACACCAGGCTCGTCGGTGCCTGGTTGTCGCGCGGCTGTTTGGCGACCGAGCGCGTCAAAGGTGCGGCCATTCAAAACAACCGTTGCATCATGCGCACTGTTGCCTACCGGGTTGTGAACCGTTGCATCCTTCTGCACCTGTCGGATGCGTCCGAGACCGTCGGTAAACACCACACTGTCCAGCGTTCCACCGCGGGCTTCATCAACTCGTCTGGTCATTGCCCACGGTACAGATGCTCCGGTTTCCCGGGAGACCTGAACGGTTGGTGTACCGCTTCCCTGCTGCCGCGGCCCGGTCATCTCCGTGACCAGTCCGGCGGCATCGTATGACCAGGTTGTGGTTTGACTATTCGCATCAACGTGAGATATGGGCACTCCAAAACGAAGATCGTAATCCCAGGTTTCGGTCAGACCAAAGGCATCAGTGATTGAGACCGGATGCGTCCGTACCACCGCATCGTAGTCGATTGATTTCGTTGCTCGTTGATCTATTGCGTTCGGTGGTCCAGTGACGCTGATGATGTTGCCATCGCCGTCGATGTCGATATCGGTAGTTGCGGTTCTGTCCCCATCGATCTCCCGGATCTGCGTGATCGCACCGGTCGGCTCGATCGACCGTTCAACGTGGCTCAAGACTCGGCCTTCGGCGCCAAGCGCCTGCACGCTCGACGGAAGGTTCGATGGTGCAACGTCATCCGGATACGAGTAGAGCAACTCCAGTATCTCGCCACTCTCCGCGATATCGAGCACTCGCACCAGATCCCCTGAACCGTCGTACTCGTAGTCGAAGGTCCGGACCAGTGCATCGTCGATCTCGCCTCGTTCGACGAGCCGTTCGTTTCGCGTATCTAGCTGTCGGACAACGACTCCGGTGACGCCAGGCAGTTGGTCGAATGGTGCGAATCCGGCCGACGGATCGACGAACCGCCATGACTGGTCAATTACCTGGAAGACTGCTCCGCCAGCATCTGCTGTCTCTTCGCGGACGAGGAGACCGTTCGTGTAGTAGGAGCTATTCAGATAGTTTCGTGTAACGCGGCGAGCGAGGTTCTGGTCCTGATCCAGGTGTTCCTCAACTACCGTTTCGTAACCGTAAAACTCGCGCTCGCGAACGTCTTCAAGGCCGCCCCAGTAGTGATACTTGAAACGCTGGACCTCCCCGGCTCCGGCGGGTTGGCCCGGATTAACTGTGACGTCGGAAAGTACCCACTGCGACGATCCGTGATCGATCGTGTTGCCCATGCGACGGTATTCAAGGTCGATGGTCGCGCCAAGTGGCCGCTCAATGCGTGAAAGCAGGTTCGTGTTGTCGGTCCGGTTGCGCGCAACCCGCAATTCGTGTCGGTGATCGCTGACGACGGCATCGGGGAAACCGTCTCCATGCACGTCAACGAGCGTGTCACCCTGGCGACTGATGCTCTCGGAAGCCCCTGCTCCCGGATTGATTATCAAGTAACAGCCGAACTTACACAGTGGTCCAATGCCAATCGTGAAGTAGCCCCCCACGCCGACATTTACGCTGCCGTCAACCGCATGGAAGTCACCTGGAAGCGATCCCCATTTGACCTCG
>SLMJ01000408.1 GCA_007133615.1 Thermomicrobiaceae bacterium
CTGATGGAGATTCACAACTATTACTTCCTGATGGACATGGGAGCGTTGTTTCTCTTCCTTGCGGGCGGGGTCTACCTCTGGTTGCGGGTGCTCCCGGCGTATGGCGCGCTGGTCCTGGCCGGGGCACTGGTTCCCGCACTATCCGGGACGCCACTGGCGATGGCGCGCCACATGGCAATTCTGTTCCCGGTCTTTCTGATTCTGGGCAGAATCGAGTCCGAGCCCGTTCGCAACGCGGTGGCGATAATCTCTATGTTCGGGCTCGGTATGACGACGTTTCTCTTTGTCAACGGATACTGGGCCGGTTAGCGGAAGAGCCTGCCAAGTCCGCGGCCCGTCGCCTTCCCGGCTACGCGACGACCGATGCGACGCCCAACCCTACCGCGCTTGACCGCATTTGCATCCCCAAGCAACCTGGCAAACATGTAGAGGAAACTCCTGAGTGCGTTCATCACCTGCCTCGCTTTCGTTGTATCAGCTCAATTGACAATAACTTACCAGTAACGACGATAGCGAACAATAGGAAAATGGATGTTCCCGTCCTGTCCGCACGTACCCGGCCCGGTACCGCCAATGTCCGGCGGAATGTTGCATCTCTGATACTCAATGATGGCGAATGAACCACATGTGAAACGCATAGCGCATCACCATGAAACCAGGCATCGCTTTCAGGATTCGAACAGCATTGGAGCAGCATCATGAAAATCCTGATCATCTACGAGTCGATGTTTGGAAACACCAGGGACGTTGCAACGGCGATCGCCGACGGATTGAAGCCGCACGGCATCGTGGAATGCGTCGAAGTGGGCAGCGCCACAGATACCGTTCCCGCGGGAATCGACCTGCTGATTGCCGGCGCACCGACACATCAGTTCGGGCTCAGTCGCCCGTCGTCGCGCAAACAGGCGCAGGGTCAGTTAGACGAACCGCTGGTTTCGACCGGGCGCGGAATTCGCGAATGGCTGGAGACAGTGACGTTCGCCGGCACGGAGCCACTGTTCGCCACCTTTGACACTACGATGAGCAGCCCCCGGTTTCTGAAGTATATGGGACGTGCGTCGCGTCAGATCGAAAAACGACTGAAGGGCAAAGGCCTGAGGCCGGCGGCACCGGCGGAGAGCTTCTGGGTTACGTCCGGCAACGGCCCCCTCGAGGACGGCGAGCAAGAACGTGCCCGATCCTGGGCCGCGTGTCTCGCGTCGACCGTCGCTGGGGAACCGGCAATCTCCGTCCGGTGAGTTCTGTGACTGGGCAAGAGTAACCGGCGCTTATCGATCCGCTGATGAGCGCCGGAACATGGCGTCAGACGAACGATGAGAATCCCCGATTCGTGTTTGCGTCCGGGTGCTTCTTGCGTGCTATACTTGGCGGGTTTATGCGCTCGCGTCGGCGGCGTGTAAGCAACGGAGAGGGGCGGACGGTGGCAACAGGCACCACGCAGATCAATAATGACACCATTCTAAACGTCGCCCAGCTTCTCAAGGAAAACGTCGGGAGCAAGCGAAACTACGATCTTACGCTTGATTCGCTTCCGCTCGACGAAACGGTTGTTGCCAGCAACATCACGGCCCGGCTCAAACTGACCCGGATCGCACATGGTATTCTGGTAACCGGCTCGCTGGCCGGCGAGGCGCGGCTCGAATGCGTCCGCTGCCTGGAAGAGTTCGACACCGATTTCAGTGGCGAGGTGGAAGCAGAGTTTCGCCCGACTATCGATGTCAGTAGCGGTGTCCCGGTAGTGATCGAAGAAGACGATGACGATTCCTTCGAGATCGATGAGGGCCACCACATGGACCTTGGCGAAATGCTTCGCCAGGTGTCGATTCTGACGCTGCCGATCCGCCCGGTGTGTGGAGATGACTGCCCCGGGTTCGTCAGCGAGTTTCGCGGTGGAGACGAGCCACCGTCCGAAGAAGCAGGTGATGAACGTCTGGCTGTGCTGGAGCAACTCCTGGATGATTCCCGGGAGGAACGCTAGGCCCACCAGACGCAATTGCATTGAGTTGAACAGTCGATTCGGTGTCGTTGACAGACACCACACGCCAGAGAGGAAACGAGACCGATGGGTGCTCATCCAAAGCAGAAGATCAGCAAATCCCGAAAGGGCAATCGCCGGCGGTATCAGTTCCTGTCCACACCGCAGCTCATGAACTGCCCGATGTGCGGTCAGAAGAAGCGAACGCACTTCGTCTGCCCGAACTGCGGCAGCTACAAGGGCCGCCAGGTTCTGGACATGGACCGCTCCATCCGCCGCCAGCGCGCCGCGGAGCAGGAAGCCGAGCAGTAGCAGCGGATTCCTTCCCGGAGCGTTCGAACAGGACAATAGATCGATGCGGGCAGAACACGCGCGAGTGAAGGGGTACCGTTAGCGGTGCGGAACGCGGCAATTACTGGTTGGGGAATGTATGTCCCGGATCAGGTTTTGACCAACGCGGACCTCGAACAGATGGTTGAGACATCCGACGAGTGGATCGTCTCGCGCACGGGTATCCGCGAACGCCGACTTGCCGCTGAGGCAGATACGACGCTTGCGATGTCCACTCGGGCATCTCGCCAGGCGATTGAGGTCGCCGGGATCGACCCGGCAGATATTGACCTGATCGTGCTGGCAACGGTTACCCCGGACAAGTTCATGCCGTCTACCGCATCACTTTTGCAGACCGAACTCGGAGCCCACCGTGCCGCAGCATTTGACCTGGCGGCCGCCTGCTCCGGGTTTGTTTATGCACTGGCCGTCGGTTCCCAGTTCATTCAGACCGGTGTCTACCGCAATGTGCTGGTCGTCGGCACCGACGCGCTGACCCGGTTCATTGATTTCACCGACCGCGGAACCTGTATTCTCTTCGGCGATGGTTCCGGGGCGGTCGTGCTTCAGGCCACGGATGCCGATGAGGGCGTACTCTCAAACGTGCTCGGCTCGGACGGACGTGGGGCGCAGCACCTCTACATCGACGGGTTTGCGAGCAACGGCCTGTTTTCTGACAACGGGAACGGGCACATCGAAGACCTCCAGCGCACCTACATGAAGATGAACGGCAACGAAGTCTTCCGATTCTCTGTTCGAGTGATGGGCGAGACCGCGATCGAGGCGGTCAACAAGGCCGGACTCCGGCTGGGAGACATTGACTGGCTGATTCCGCATCAGGCAAATCTACGGATCATTGACGCTGCGGCGAAACGGCTGGACTTGCCCAGGGATCGGGTGTGGGTGAACCTGGATCGCTACGGAAATACGTCCGCCGCGTCAGTGCCGATCTGTCTTGCAGAGGCCGCCGATTCAGGCAAGCTGCAGCAAGGGATGAACCTGGTTCTGGTCGCGTTCGGCGCAGGACTCAGCTGGGCATCCAGCGTTGTACGATGGGGAGCAACCGGCGTCAGGGGAAAGGGATTTCACGGGGATGGGTAACGCAGCCTGGACATTTCCCGGGCAGGGATCACAGAGCGTCGGCATGGGGACAGACGCGGCCGAGCGTTCGCCAGGAGCGGCGCGTGTGTTTGCCCGAGTTGATGAAGCACTCGGATTCAACCTCAGCGAGATCATTCTGAACGGACCAGCCGAAGAGCTGGTGAAGACGAGCATCCAGCAGCCCGCCATTCTCACCGCAAGCATTGCCCATTTCTCGGTACTCCAGGAGCAGGGTGTGCTCCCGGAGCCAGCCTGCGTAGCCGGGCACAGCCTGGGTGAGTACAGCGCACTGGTTGCTGCGGGTTCGCTTTCCGTTGAGGACGCCGCCCGCCTGGTTCGGCGACGTGGCGAACTCATGGAGATGCACGGCCTTGGCGGAATGGTCGCGGTAATCGGGCTCGACACCAGTCAGCTCGTCGACATCGCCGAGCAATCCGGTGTAGAGGTCGCGAATTTCAACGCACCGGGCCAGATCACCCTGAGCGGCCGCTCGGAGAGCCTGGAGAAGGCCGGGGAGCTCGCCAAAGAAGCCGGTGCCCGTCGGGTGCTGCCGCTCCCGGTCAATGGGGCGTTCCACTCCTCGCTCATGCAGCCAGTGGCCGATGCGCTCTGGCCGGAGATCGAAGCCGTTGAGATGAAGGCGCCGATCGCGCCGATGCTTGCCAACGTCGACGCCCGTCCATTGAGCGATCCAGATGAGCTCCGGGCCGAGTTGCGGGATCACATTACGGAATCTGTCCGCTGGATCGACATCATCGAGCAGGCAAGCTCAATGGGGGTTGATACATTCTATGAGGTTGGCCCGGGCAAGGTTCTGAGCGGCCTGGCTCCCCGGATTATCAAGGGCTGCACAACCCATCACGCAGAGCAGTTGCTCAGCGATTCATAACCGCCGCGCGACAACCCACGGGAGGGGAACAGCTCATGTCTGGAACCGACGAAAAGCGATCTGCAATTGTCACCGGCGCAGTCCGCGGAATCGGCCGCGCAACCGCGCTGAAGCTGGCCAGCGATGGCTACCAGGTCGTAGTGAACTACCGCAGCGACGAGAATCCGGCAAACGAGATCGTAAAAGAGATCGAAGCCGCTGGCGGAACCGCGATCGCGCTGCAGGCAGACGTTACTGACAGTGAGCAAGCCGGGACGTTGATCGAAGAGACGATCAACAACTTCGGCCGCCTTGATGTGCTCGTCAACAACGCCGGTATTACCCGGGACACGCTGATGATGCGCATGAAGGAGGAAGACTTTGATGCCGTCATCCAGGCAAACCTGCGCAGCGTTTTCATCTGCTCCAAGGCTGCCATGCGCCCGATGATGCGCCAGCGGTACGGCCGGATCGTGAATCTTTCCTCGGTTGTGGGCCAGGTCGGCAACGCTGGACAGGTCAACTATGCAGCGTCCAAGGCTGGAATCATCGGAGTCACCAAGTCGATGGCCAAAGAGGTCGGCTCCCGCGGGATTACAGTCAATGCCGTGGCCCCTGGATTCATCCAGACCCGGCTGACCGACGCGATCCCGGAAGACATGCAGGGAGCGATTCTGGAGCAGATCCCGACTGGCCGGTTCGGCGAACCGGAAGATATTGCCGAGGCGATCGCATTTCTGGCGTCACCCGGGGCGTCTTATATCACTGGGGCGGTGCTGCCGGTTGACGGCGGCCTGTTCATGGCGAGCTAGGGCGGCCTGTGTTCCGGAAAATTCTGATTGCCAACCGTGGAGAAATTGCGCTTCGCATTCTGCGAGCCTGCCGGGAACTGGGCATTCGCTCGGTCATTGCCTATTCCGAGGCCGATCGGAACTCACTGCCAGTTCTGCTAGCGGACGAGGCCGTCTGTATCGGCCCCGCCGCATCTGTGCGTAGCTACAACAGCATCTCTGCGGTGATCAGCGCGGCAAGTGTCACCGGATGTGATGCACTCCATCCCGGCTACGGATTCCTGGCCGAAAACGCCTCGCTGGCCGAGATCTGTCGAGATTGCGGTATTACGTTCATCGGCCCGCGTCCGGAAGTCATGCAGGAGATGAGCGACAAGGCCACGGCGCGCCGGATCATGCAGCGCCACGGGTTGCCGATCGTCCCGGGAACCGAGGCTCCGGTCCACGACGCCCAGCGCGCAGTTGAGGAAGCCGAGAAGATCGGCTATCCGATCGTCATCAAGGCGATCGCCGGTGGTGGTGGCCGTGGAATGCGCGTCGCCAACGACGAGCGCGAACTCATGCGCCTGCTCCCGCTCGCGCAGAGTGAGGCGTTGACTGCCTTCGGCGACCGCGGCGTCTACCTTGAGCGTTTTCTGGAGAAACCACGGCACATTGAGGTCCAGGTCCTCGGCGACGAGCACGGCCGGGTACTGTCTCTGGGGGAACGCGACTGCTCGTTGCAGCGCCGCTATCAGAAACTCGTCGAAGAATCCCCGGCACCGAATATCACGAAGAAGCTGCGCGACAACCTGGCGAAGTCAGCCGTACGCGGTTCAAAGGCGATCGACTACACCGGCGCTGGCACCGTGGAATTTCTCGTTGACAGCGACGGTCGCCACTATTTCACCGAAATGAACACCCGCATCCAGGTTGAGCATCCGGTCACTGAGATGGTGACCGGGGTCGATCTGGTGCAGTGGCAGATCCGGATTGCGGCCGGAGAGAAGCTCGATTTCAACCAGAAGGATGTCGAGTATGAGGGCCACGCGATCGAGGTCCGGATCAACGCCGAAGACGCGATGAACAACTTTGCGCCCAGCGGCGGAACCATCGATAAACTGGTCCTCCCCGGCGGTCCCGGCGTTCGCGTGGATACCCACCTGTATCAGGGTTATCGGGTTCCAACGAACTACGACTCGTTGCTCGGAAAACTCATCGTCTGGGGCGAAACGCGGGACGCCGCCATTGCCCGGATGCGCCGTGCCCTGGCCGAAACCATCGTGGACGACCTGCCAACAACCGTTCCCTTCTACCAGCGATTGATGCTCGATCAGCAGTTTATTGATGGCAAGGTCACCACTCACTTCATCCCCGAATTCATGGAGCGGATCGGCCAGCGGTTCGAGTAACCGCGCTGCCATCATCTGCAGGGATTCCGATCCACTTCGGAATCCGTGAAACGCTAGCCCTTGACCGTCAGTCGCGGTATCAATACCCTATAGTTCATCACGATGGCGTGGGAGCGCTCTCGATAGATCGGCACGAACTGGAAGCAAAGGCAGTGTGGACTGGCACAGGATCTGGAGCCAGCGAACGATTGTGCCATGAATTCCGCCGGGCCGTTTCGGTGCTGGAAATTCATGATTCTGTAACACGCTTCCAGCTTGTTACACGTCGCTGAGATCCCTGTCCACCTATGCTGCAGCGGATGTGGTGACATCGGAGCGTGGTGCTTCAGCCGCACCGCGATGAAGGTAAGGGCTCGGGCATGCCTTGATACTCGGGGCGTGCTAATCGAGGGGGTTCTGCGACCGCGATGAATGTTGCTCAGCAAGGTCGCTCCTACGTCAGCCTGGTGACGTCGCAATGACGCGCACCGTTCTCCTCATGGTCCTGATTCTTATCGTTGGTGGCGCCGCGGCGATCTATGTCTGGTCGTCGCTGAACCAGCTGCTCAAGGGGCAGGCGACGCTCTTCGAAGGTGTCACGACAGTTCTGGCTATCGTCGCGATTATCGGTTTGATCCTGTTGCTTCAGCGGTTATCCGTCTCCGGCGAAGACGGGCGCGACTAACCGCCATCAGGCAGACAGCGATCACGGAACCAGGGGAGGAAACTGTGTCAGGCGACGAGTCCCGAGAGACCAGACCAGCAGCGCCTGAAGAGCCGGACCACCACGAAGAAGAGGAACACAATACGCAGGGCACTATGGTGCTCATGCTCTTCTTTCTCGTGCTGATCATCGGAGTCTGGGGAACGATGTTCCTGCTCCTTCTGGAGCGAGGGTAACAGTGAAAATAGACCGCTACGAGAAGATCTTCATGTTGCTCGGCGTCGGGGTTCTGACCGTCGGGCTCATCGCGATCGCGATCTCTGTGCTGCACTATGGGCTGCACGTGCCCAGTCCGGACGGCCGAATCGCACCGACGGAAGTTCGCGCCACGTCTCCATGGGATGAGCCAGGGGTTTATGAGACCGGAGACGGCGAGTATGAAGTCATCATGATCGCCGAGACCTGGCGATTCGTACCGGAAGAGATCCGGGTTCCCGCTGGTTCCGAGGTGACCTTCCGGATGACATCACCAGACGTCGTCCACGGGCTTCTGATCGAGAAGACTGCAGTCAACGTAATGATCATCCCCGGCCAGATCGCCGAGGTGACTCATACATTCGAGGAGCCTGGCGAACACCTCTTCGTTTGCCATGAATACTGCGGAACCGGGCATCATCTCATGTCAGGACGGGTGGTAGTTGAATGAGTACCGTAGCAGCATCGGCAGACCAGGCCGTCCCGCAGGATGATGCGGCCGTTGAGTCGCACGGCCAGATGTGGCCGATCACTGGCCAGATCGCAATTTCGCTCTTTGCACTGGGTCTCGGTGGGTTCATCGGAATGTTTCAGGCGATCGAGCGCATCAACGTTACGCTCCCGCCCTTCGGACCCTTCGAAAACTACTATCAGGGCCTGACATTCCACGGCGTTCTGCTGGCCTTCGTTTTCACCTTCGGATTTGCCAACGCGTTCGTCTCCTGGACAACAATGCGTGGCTTCGGTCGTCCGCTGGCAAGCACAATGCTTCAGCAGGGCTCGTTCTGGGTGCTTCTCGCAGGAACGATTCTCGGAGCAATCATCCTGACGATGAACGAAGCCACCGTCCTCTTCACGTTCTACGCACCAATGCAGGCCAGTTCGATCTTCTATCTTGCAGCAGTTCTGCTGGTCGTCTCGACCTGGCTCACACTGCTCAACATCGTTCTGAC
>SLMJ01000043.1 GCA_007133615.1 Thermomicrobiaceae bacterium
CCGTGTGCAGTCTCAGATTTCTCCGCTGCGCGCGACGGCCAGCGGGCTAAACTTCGCTTCCGCGGTTGGATGGGCCGTCGCGCTCCGGTCGAAATGACATAAACCCTGGTTGTTAGCGAGCGCAAAGTGCCGCATTGCGTAGCTACGCGCTCACTTCCTGGCGCTCCAGACCGAGGATGTCGGCGCGATCCTGCATTCCGGCCAGCACGATCTCGATGTGCTCGTCGAGCGACTTGCCGAGCGCCTCGGCAGCTTCCTCGATTTCTTCTCGATTCACCGCCGCCGCGAATTCCTTGTTCTTCCACTTCTTCTTCACGCTCTTGAGCTTGACATCCAGAATGCTCTTGCTCGGCCGCACCAGCGCGACCGCAATCAGGAAGCCCGTCAACTCATCGACGGCCACCAATGACTTCTCCATCAGTGATTCCGGCTGGACGCCCGAAACCTCGGTCGCATGACTCAGGACCGCACGGACGATCTCCTCATCCACGCCCTTTTCCCGAAGGATCTTCGCGCCGACCAGCGGGTGCCCCTCAACGGCGACGTCGGGATTCTGCTCATAGTCGAAGTCGTGTACAAGCCCCACGGTGGCCCACTTCTCTTCATCTTCACCGAAGTGCTTCGCATACGCGATCATGCCGGCTTCGACTGCCAGCATGTGCCGCTTGAGGTGGTCCTGTTCGGTGTACTCGTTAACCAGTTCCCAGGCTTCCTGTCGATTCATGATCACTCCCTCGTATGGATTCGTGGAATCGGTTCTTCACCATGCCTCTCCAATAATACCGCAGTGTCCGGATCGTTCGTTCCTTGAACGCTGGGCTAGAATCTGGGCTAGAGGGTGCACGCAGGCGTGCGCCCGAGCACTCGGAAAGGATGTTCTCCGCAGTGGACGAGCAGGAACTGGCTGATCGCGTGCTGGCACGAATGGTTCGGGCCGGTTGGGATGATTCCGGCACACGGTTTTACGTGACGCCGTCGATTGATCGGTCCGGCGGATATCGAATCAGTTATTCCGGCGGCCGGTTCAACGCCCGGCCGGAGATCATCCAGTCGCTGGTCGAGCGCAAGCTTATTCAGATCATCGAGGAAAAGTCTGGCGCGCTAGTCGTCGGCCTGACGATCCGCGGGTTCGACTACTACGCCAACTATCTCAATGGTGACGAGCTCGACGACGACGAGTAATCCGCGTTACCACTCGCCGATGTTCCACGGTCCGATGATTGGCCCGTTCTCATCATCTGTTGGGCCGAAGAGCTGCGACAGCAATCCGCCATCAACATTGACGATATTCCCTGTGACATAGCCCGCGTCGTCGGAGGCCAGAAAGACGACTGCCCAGGCGATTTCCTCCGGGTATCCGTACCGGTCGATTGGTGATAGTCGGAAGCCGTGGGGACGCGGTTCGTTCCAGTTCGCCCGGTTCTCTGTCATGATGGCGCCCGGCCGGATGGCGTTGACCCGGATTCTCCACGGCGCAAGGTCGACAGCGACAGCCCGGGTGAATGTTTCCATTGCCCCTTTCATCGAGTCATAGGCGATGCCGCGCCGATGAACGCGATCCGCCCCGACCGTGCTGATGTTCACGATGCTGCCGTGGATTTCCTGCCGCGCCATGATGCGCGCGGCCTGGTGAGTGCAACGGAAGAGCGCGCCGAGATTCGCCTTCATGTAGGTATCCCAGCCATCCGGATCCATCTTGAGGAACGGGCCAAATTCATTCTGCTTCACGTGAGTCTGGGCATTGTTGACCAGAATGTCGATCCGACCGTGTTGCTCCATCGTGTGGGCAAACAATGTGTCGACTCCGGCCGGATCGGTGACATCCGACTGAACAGCCATTACCTCTCCGCCGAGTTCACGGATCTCCTGAGCAGTCTGCTCCAGTGAGTCGGCGCCGCGACCGTTGAGGACGACTCTGGCGCCTTCCTTCGCCAGCCGGAGTGCGGTGCCTTTTCCGATTCCGCGGCTGGAGCCGGTGACGACTGCGACCTTACCCTCAAGCAACATGGATTCCCCCTTTGTATGCCGTTTGCGCGATCGATTGCGGTTGTCGGCAATGTAGGGGAAATCCGGTGGTTTGTCACTCGCAATGGTTCCGGGAAGCAAGCCTGATTAGCGGTTCGGTGGAGACTTCGACTTCTTCTTATCCGAGCCGCGGAACATTGCTCCGAGCGCACGTCCGGTTGCCTTGGCGTATTTGTCCGCCGTTTCGCTGTTCCGGCGCTGCTTCTTCCGCTTTGGTGGCGGTGCAGGAGCTTGCTGAGGCGGCTGGTCCCCAGGTGCTTGCTCTGGAGGTAGTGGAGCCTGCTGAACGTGCGGTTGTACCGGTTGCTGGGCCGACGTTGCCTGTCCTGGTTGAGGTGGCTGCTGACTTGCCGAACCATTTGCCGGACGGTACTGCGCATCGACCGGAGCCGCAGCGACCGGCTGCTGTTGCTGCGGTGATGGTGGCGGCATTTGTTGCTGCGGAGGTGAACCCTGAGCGGCTGGTTTCTTTTTCTTCTTTGGCTTCTTCTTGTCCATTCCGAGCATCGCTCGCGCAGAGCGTTCCCACTTGCCTGGTTTACGCTCGGGATCGCCACCGCGGCGACGCCACACGTAATTGCTGATCCACATGCCGATGAAGCCGCCAAGAATCGCGATTGCCGCAGCGGGGCTGTCCGGCGTCGCTGTCATTCCGGAAAAGCCGCCGACGTCGAGCGCGAGCAGCCCCAGCGCGACGGCGGAGAACGCGATGATCCATGCGATGGTGCCGTTGAGTGCCTGCCTGAGACTACCCGTTTGCCACCAGCCGAGGAAGTAGATTAGTGGAATGATCAACCACACTGCGAGTAAACCCCGATTCCTGTACGTCGTTGCGTTTCAGGTTATCTGCCCTGCTGGAATCGTACCGAATAGCGAACGTGGATTGCAGGGAGCGACAAGAAACCCCTCCTCGGCCAGAAGACCGAAGAGGGGATTGATCAACGTTGCATACGCATAAGCGCGGCAAGCGGCGTCACGAGATGAGGTGATCATCCTTATCCCGGAGTGAGACGGGCTTGCTGACGATTTCCCGCATGAGAAACGCCATTCGCAGCCCGCCTGGAGCCCTGATCTGACGCTCGATTCTGCCTCGAACCTGCGCCGCTGTTTGCGGTTGTGCTCCGCCGCGACGCTGCGCCAGCCTGTCCCGTTGACGCTGTTGCTGCTGGCGGTCCTGCCGCTGGGAGCGCTCGGAAGGCCGTTCAGTTGACCGTCCTCCGGAATCCCGATCCCGCCGGGATTGCTGTTCGCGCTGTTGGCGGCGAGTTCCCTGACCACGATCGCGTTGCTGCTGATCGCGTGAACGTTGTCGACGCTCGCGCTGAGACTGGCGAGGTTCCTCTGACATCTCAACCGGTACTTCATCAAGCACTTCTGGCTGATAGACATCTTGCCGCTCGCCCTGCTGTCCACCTCGCAGGCGTTCCTGTTCGTCCTTGAGCCATTCGGCGTATTCTCGAGCGCGCCGGCCGCCTTGAGCGCGGCCTCCACCAGGTGGAGGCCCGCTCTCGGCGTTTCGCATCTCTTCTTCGATGGCCTTCTTGATTTCGTTGAAGATCTTATCCATACGGTTCGCTCACAATTCCGCGCGAACGCGACTACTGGATCTCTCCACGCTGCTCGTCATCGTCGGCCAGAGACTGTCGCATCTTGGTGTCGGCTTCGACGTTCTGCATGCGGTAGTAGTCCATGATGCCAAGGTTTCCGCTGCGGAAGGCTTCTGCCATTGCCATCGGGATCTGGGCCTCGGCCTCGACCACGCGAGCTCTCATTTCCTGCTCGCGAGCAACAGCCATTGCCCGGCGCTCCTCGGCGTTCGCCTGGGCGATCCGCTTGTTGGCTTCGGCCTGGTCGGTCTGAAGCTCAGCACCGATGTTTCGTCCGATGTCGACGTCTGCAATGTCGATGGAGAGGATCTCGAATGCCGTGCCTGCGTCCAGGCCACGCTGGAGCACGAGACGAGAGATAGCGTCCGGGCTCTCCAGCACTTCCTTGTGGTCCGTCGCGGAACCGATCGACGAAACCGTACCCTCACCGACTCGGGCGATAATCGTCTCTTCACCAGCACCACCGACCAGACGGTCGATGTTTGCACGCACCGTAACACGGGCAACCGCCATCACCTGGATACCGTCTTTCGCGACAGCGGCGATGCGTGGAGTGTTGATTACCTTGGGGTTGACGCTAACCTGGACCGCCTCGAGTACGTCACGACCGGCCAGGTCAATCGCCGTGGCACGACGCCAGGTGAGATCGATGTTTGCCCGGTCGGCGGAGATGAGAGCTGCCACAACTCGGCCGACGTTACCACCGGCCAGATAGTGCGCTTCCATCTGGCCGATCTCGAGCTCCAGACCGGCCTTCGTTGCGTTAATCAGCGGTCGTACGATCTCCCCAGGCGGGATTTTCCGCAATCGCATACCGACCAGTGCTCCGAGGCCAACCCGGACACCGGAGAAGATCGCGGTGATCCACAGTCCGATCGGCACAAAGTAGAGGAACAGGCCGATTATTGCGATCGCTATACCGGCGGCAGCTACTACACCGACTCCTACGAGTTCATCCATCCGACGCTCCCTTCAAGCGTGCTCGCTTTGTAATCGTTATCCCGGTCGATGCCGAATTCTCTCATGTTGAATCGTTTCTGTCGTCTTCGTCCGGTTGTTCCTCTTCCTCGAGCAGAATCACCACCCGTCGATAATGGTCATCGGCGACGACCTCGATCAGATCACCTTCCTGGATGTAATCTCCTTGTGTCACAACGTCCACCCGACGTCCTTCGATCCGGGCAAAGCCACCAGGTCGAAGATCTGAGAGTGCACGACCACGCTTGCCAACAAGCGACGGAAGCTCCTCTTCGGCTTGCCGGATCGCAGTCGCAGTCTGGGGGGAATCGTCATCCTTGCGGAACCACTTCCGGTAACCGGGTTCCGGTGGCGGTGGATCATCACGCCCGAGCGTCGTTTGCAGCACCAGGCCACGGAACCGGCCCATAGATGGCAGGAATATCAGCATCATGACGATCCCGACGAGGATCACCACAACGGCTCCTGCAACTGAGTACGCTGCTCGCCACAAGTCAGATTCCACCGCGATATCGCCAATTATCGAGATGAAGAGACCGCCCCCCAGTGAGAGTAGTCCCAGGATCCCGAAAATCCCGAAACCCGGAATAATGAACAATTCAATGGCTATGAGGGCTAAGCCAAGGACAACGAGAAGCACACCTTCCCATCCAGCCAGTCCAACGATGTAGTGACCCCAGAAGAACAGGGCCAGTGCGCCTGCACCGACGCCACTAAGTGGGCTGAGCTCACCCGAGAAGATGTCGACGATGACGAGCAAGGCTCCAACGGAGAACAGAAGCGACGCGATGACAGGCTCGGTAATGAATCGAACGAAGGTTTCTGCCCAGGATTGCTCGACCTTCTGGAGGCTTGCGTCCTCGATTCCGATTTCGGCGAGTGCTTCTTCGAGTGTGTCCACGGTCCCATCACTCATGCCCCACTCGAGCGCTTCGCTGTTAGTCAGGGAGATGAGCGTCTCATCGTCGACCAGGCCTTCGATTTCGACCCGTGGGTCAACCATGCCCTGTGCGACCTGCGGATCGCGTCCGCGGGCTTCGGCCGTTGAGCGGAACGTTGAGCGAACGGCAGACACGTTCTTCTCGTCTGCGGCCTCGCCGGTTCCGGTGACCGGGGTGGCCGAACCCATGGACGATCCCGGGGTCATGTAAATATGCTCGGCAGCCAGCGAGATCAACGCACCTGCTGAAAACGCATCCCCGTTGACGAACGCCATTGTGGTGACGTCCGCGCCGAGTAGCGCATCACGGATCTGGAACGTCGCATCCAGGCGTCCGCCAGGGGTGTTGATATCGAGAACGACCGCAGTTGCCCCGTCTTCTTCGGCTTCGCTGATCGCACGTTCGATGAACGGCGCCAGGCCGAGATCGATTGTTCCCTGGACTTCAACCACCCGGACGTCGGCACCCGTTGTCTGGGCAAACGCCGGCATAGTCATACTTAGCAGCCCCAGGAGGATGAAGAAGATCCCGGCCACCCTGAAAATACGCTGAACGATCTGTAGTTTTGAATTCTTCACTGGCATTCGTCCGACTTTTGTAGTCCGCCGGGTCGTACCGAGCAGGGAGCGGTCTGACCGGGCCGGTTCGGCTTTGTATGAGAGTAACGTCGTTCAACAGGTGTGATGTGACAACCCGTCCAGATCTGCGGTTTCGTGAGTCGTTGAAGTTTCGTCTCCGGTCATTGCGCAAATAGCCGGGAAATTCGATAGCGTCAGACACGATAATCGTACCACTCAGTGAGGCGTTAGCGACGATTGTTCACACGGGAGCTATTCCGATTTCGTCGATTCGTATTAGACTGCAGCCAAGACTGTTCCGAACTGAGAAGCAGATACTGAGGAGTAATATGGCAGGGGAAACCAGAATCTTCGCAAATGGAACGATTCGTACCCTCAACCCGGATCAGCCAGTTGCCGAGGCTGTGCTGGTGCAGGATGGTCTGGTGGTGGCTGTTGGAGATCTGAGCGATATACGGAATCAGGCTGGTGGTCAGGCAACCGAGTTTGATCTGGCTGGAGCAGCGATGCTGCCGGGGTTCATTGAGAGCCACAATCACTTCCAGATGGCGGGTGTCGGCTTTCAGCACGTCAACCTGCGTGGAGATGTCTGCGATTCGATCGCCGAGATGCAGCGACTGCTCCGGGAGCGAGCCGATCAGACGTCCGCTGGAGAATGGGTTATCGGCCGCGGGTATGATCAGACGTTGCTGGCAGAAAACAGGCATCCGACCCGTCACGACCTGGATCTGGCGTCAAGCGATCATCCGGTGGCTATCTTCCACGTCTCTTATCACGGGCTTGTCGCCAACTCCCGGGCGCTGGAACTTGCTGGTATCTCCCGCCAGACCGAGGATGTGCCCGGAGGCGATATCTATCGCAATGAGCATGGAGAGCCGAACGGCGTTTTCATGGAGAGTCCTGCAATGTCGCTCATTAGCGACTACATGCCCAAGAATGGTGTTCCGGAGTACGAAGACGGGTTGAAGCTCGCACGCGATTACTATCTCCCGAAAGGCATTACTGCCGTTCATGACGCGCGAATCGGTACATACAACGAAGTCCGCGCTTATGCGAATGCCATTTCCGCCGAAGAGCTGCCGATTCGCACCTACCTGATGATCTCGCCGGAACTCTATGACGCGGAGTTGGAAGGACAGTCGGGCGATCTCGGTCCAGCTCTTGGCCTTCCATCTGGCCGTCTGATTGCTGGACCAGTCAAGATGTTCCAGGACGGCGCGATCCAGGCCTACACCGCTTCACTCACCCAGCCGTACTTCGATGCTCCGGACGAGTACGGTGTGAAGATTCACGATCCGGCGTTTCTTGCCTCGGAGATCATGCGTTTCCACAAGCTGGGGTTGCAGATCGCGATTCATGGCAACGGTGACTCTGCCATCGACGACATTCTTGATGGTTACGAAGCGGCATTGGCGGAACTTCCGCGCGAGGACCACCGCCACCGGATCGAGCATTGCCAGACTGCGCGACCGGATCAACTGGAGCGCATGGCCCGACTTGGAGTGACCTCGAGCGTCTTCATCAACCATCTCTGGCACTTCGGCGACCGGCACATCTCCCGGTTCCTTGGCCCGGAGCGAGCGCATCGGCTGGAGCCACTCGCTTCGATGACGAGACTTGGTATTCGCTGGGGTCTGCACTCGGATTACCCGGTAACTGAGGTCGATCCGCTGATGGGGATCTGGCTGGCGGTGAATCGTCAGACATCTGGAGGCCAGAAGATCGGTGAGGCTGAGGCGGTCGATGTCGATCTCGCGCTTCGCGGTTTCGGTCCCGATGCCGCTTATCTGGCGTTCCAGGAGCAGCATATGGGAACGATCGCGCCCGGGTTCTATGCAGATTTCGCGGTGATCTCCGGGGATCCGGTAGAAAGCCTGGAGTCAATCAAGGATCTGGAAGTCCAGGCGACGATTATTGGCGGGGAGACTGCCTGGTCTCGATAAATGGGTTGCAGGGACGTGAGCCAGGTCCGCCCGAGCCCCGGAACCAGGAACGGGAGGGCACTGGGCCCTCCCATACCGTCGGAACTGTGTCCCTCGTGATGAGGCCTTACTGCCGCAAGTCCACCGGAATTTCGATGATGTTGATCCGCGATCCGTCCTGCGCCGATTCTTCGAACATCACGATCGTCCCGAAGCCTTCAGTCTGGATGTCTACGTCGATGGCTTCA
>SLMJ01000405.1 GCA_007133615.1 Thermomicrobiaceae bacterium
CCTGCGCCCGGCGATCTGGTCATTGATCTGGATCCCGGAATGGCATTCGGCACCGGTCATCATCCGACGACCGAACTCTGCCTCCGTTGGCTGGAAACGCTAGACGTTACGGACCATCAGGTGCTCGATGTCGGGGCAGGCTCCGGAATCCTGTCAATCGCCAGCGTGCTGCTCGGGGCAAGATCGGTACATGCGATTGAAGTCGACGACGTCGCGGCGCGCGCTCTGATCGAGAATCTCCAGATGAATCGCGTGTCGGACCGGGTCTCGACCGCCGTCGGAGACTTCGCGGCAGATGGTGCCGGTGGGGACAAGTATGACCTCGTCATCGCAAACATCATCTCGAGCATCCTTATGAGGTTGGCGACACCGCTTGCGAACGCCATGGCGCCCAATGGACGCCTGTTACTGAGTGGCGTCATAGAGCAACATATCGAACACGTCCGCTCGACATTCAGCGAGCAGGGTCTAACCGTGCTGGAAGAACGCCAGCAGGGCGATTGGTTCGCACTTCTTCTGAAGCGCAATGACGATTGACTGGCCACGCGATCGATTTTACGTTGATCAACCATTGACGCCGGGTAATCAACTTGAGTTGCCGCATCATGTTGCCAGGCAGGTCAATCGTGTCCTGCGCCTGAAGGCAGGGGATTCGATCGTGATCTTCAACGGCGATGGATCCGACCGGCTTGCGACGATCAGTGAATCGACTCGGAAACATGTTCGAATCGACATAACCGACGTTGCCCGACCCGGAGTTGTCTTGTCGCCGCCGGAGATAACCCTGGCGCTGGCGTTGATCAAATCAGATCGGTTCGAACTGGCGGTGCAGAAGGCGACCGAACTGGGCGTTTCAGCGATTGTTCCGGTCGAAACGGAGCGGTGCGTGGTATCATTGCCGGCTGACCGTGCGCAGTCGCGGGTGGAGCGCTGGCAACGAATCGCGACCGAGGCGCTCGAGCAGTGTGAGCGGGCCGATCATGTGGCGATTCACATGCCGGTTCCGTTCGACGATCTCATTCGCCAGCGTGACGAGAGTCTGGATTTGATCGCCGCTGAGCGAACGGGACAAAGCGGGCTGGCGGGACATCTGTTGCGGCGTCCCGACAGAGTGCGAATTCTTATCGGCCCGGAAGGTGGATTCACCCCGGACGAGATTGACGCGGCCGAATCAAAGGGCTGGTCTCGCGTTACACTTGGCGAGACGATACTGCGCAGCGAAACGGCTGCAATCGCAAGCGTGGCGATGATTCGGGCATTGGCTTCTCAGGCGCTATCGCGAGAATGAGCAGAGGTACGCGAACATCATGACCGTGCAGACGAAACCAAGACGCGTAGCCGAAACGCCGGAACGACCGGGGCGTGTTGAGTCCGTTGAACCGGGCACGCTCGGCGAGGAGATCGGGTTGGAGCAGGGTGACCAGATTCACTCGGTAAACGGCCAGCAACTCGTCGATGCACTTGAATTCCAGTACCTGGCCGATGGCGAGCAGGTCACGATTGTTGTTGAGCGCGGCAATGAGATGCTCGAGTATGAGATCGAGCGTGAGATCTGGGAACCGTGGGGCATCACGTTCGCTGATCCGACGTTCGATGGCATTCACCTCTGCGAGAACGCGTGCCCGTTCTGCTTCATCAAACAGCTTCCGAAGGGGATGCGCAAGAGCCTGTACGTCATGGACGATGATTATCGATACTCCATGATGTACGGAAACTTTGTGACGCTGACGAACCTGACCGAAGCGGACTGGCAGCGAATCGAAGAGCAGCGCATTGGCCCGATGAACGTGTCGGTTCATGCAACAGATCCGGATCTTCGGGTTGCGCTCGTCGGGAACCCCAAAGCGGCCAACATCATGGAGCATCTTGCCCGGCTGGAGCGGGCCGGCATCGAGTACAACACACAGGTTGTGCTCTGCCCTGGCGTGAACGACGGAGAGCAACTCGATCGCACGATCGGAGATCTCGTCAACTCGGGGCCATACATGCGGTCGATTGCCATCGTCCCGGTCGGTCTTTCCCAGCACGGGCTGGAGCGACAGAGCAAGCGTGTCCGCCTTTCCCGCACCTGCATGCGAAGCCTGCCGAATGCCGACCAGAAGATTCTGGAGATGCGGCGTCACACTGACGAAGAGGCTCGAGAAGTCATCCGTCAGGTTAGTGAATGGCAACAGAAACTGCGCCCCGAGCATGGTCGCTCGGTCGTCTACCTCGGCGACGAGTTCTATCTGATGACTGGCGAATCGGTGCCGCAGTCTCGGGAATACGATGGTTTTCCGCAGGTTGAAGACGGCATTGGCATCACCCGGCTATTCCTTGATGACGTTGATCGCACGATCCGTCGGAAACAGCGTCGCGATCTCACTGGCCTGGGTGGAACGCTGGTTTGCGGGACGTTGATTGCCGACACGATGCAGCATACGGTTGAACGGATCAATCAGAAATTCGGTACTACGCTTCGGGTTGTCTCGGCTGAAAACACGATGTTTGGCCCGCAGATCAACGTTTCCGGCTTGCTTACTGGTGGAATCGTGCGGGACGCGGTCGCCGATGAAGACTCCAGCGAGCCGGTGTTCATTTCGGACACGATGGTATCGCGCCGTACCAACACCTTCCTTGATGACATGAGCGTGACAGATCTGGCGGAGTCTCTCGGTCGAGAGGTGATTCCCGCGGAGAATATCAGTGACGTGCTCGATGCTCTGGTTCGCCCCGCCGCAAGCGTCGCCTGATTGGCATCATGTCTCCCCGACTGTCCCGGACTGACGAGGGAACGCTTCTTCCTGTTCGGGTAACGCCTCGAGCCAGTCGCACGCAGATCGATGGTGAACTCGATGGCGCCGTTCGGATCAAGCTGAATGCGCCGCCAGTCGATGGTGCAGCGAACAAAGCCCTCTGCGAGTTCCTCGCTTCTCACCTGAAGTGCAAAAAGCGTGACGTCAGCATTGTCCGAGGCGAGAAGAGTCGGGAGAAGTCCGTGCTGATCCGGGGAATGGAGCCTGATGAGGTGCTGCTTAAGCTAGGTTCGGGCGCGTGATCTAATCGTGCCGACGAATGAGCTTCGTTACAAACGCGGCGATTGCCAGAATCAACCCGGAAACTATGAGCCCAGCCTGGCCCAGTGTCAAACCAGTGGACTCCTTCGTGTCGCCCGGTTGAGCGCCGGAATTCTCCTTCGTTTCCCGATTGAGTCGCCACCAGAGGATCGGGACATCCCGCATCGCCTTCAGAATGACCTTCAGCGAACCGCCAGACTGCTCTCCCGCAGTTCGGGGATAGTGATGAACGCCCACCTGCGTCCAGGACGCGCCGGTCCGGGCCCATCGAGCCATTAGCTCGGTACTGACCATCGCACCAGTGGATTCAAGGTTCAGGGAACGCAGGCGATCGCCACGGATGAGTTTGAAGGCGCAGTCAATGTCATAGAGTTGAACGCCGAAGAGGACTCGCATTGCGAGGCGGAACACCTTCCCGAACAGCGTTCGGTGGAACGGATCGTTGCGATGAATGCGGTAGCCGGCGACCAGCTCATACTCACTGGTCAGCGGTGCGAGATAAACCAGGTCGCCAATATCGAACTGACGATCCGAATCCATGATCATGACCCAGTCACCAGTTGAATTCTCGAACCCTGTCCGCAGTGCCGCCCCATAACCACGGTTTTCGGGGTGATCGATCACTTGTACGTTCGGATCGTTCGCGGCGATCTCCCGGGCGATCGTACCGGTGCCGTCCTGGCTACCATCATTAACAACGAGGATCTCGTACTCGTGGACGAACCGCGGCAAGGTCTGGCGCGCTTCATTGATAACTGGTTGAATGTTCTGTTCTTCGTTGTGTGCCGGAAGCACGAGTGAGAGCTTGCCGTCGATCATCGACTCTCCATGGTGTTGTTTTGCCATTCGTTTTCGCCATGCAGATGCACAGGAAAAGGGGCGCCGAACCTCGTTAGTTCAGCGCCCCCGAAAGCTTACCGCATTGAACGGCCTGGAGCTCGCGTCTGAATGAGCTCTAGTACTTCGGCATATCCCGAAGGGCTTCGTAGGCCGGCCGTGGGCTCCAGTCCGAATTGACGACTGACCATGGGAACTTTTCGTCCGCCGGATCGACCGCGGTGCTGTAGTTCAGGTTCCACATCGCCATGACGCCCATCCAGTTCCACTCGTGTTTCCCGATCTCGTATGCGCGAACCAGATAGTCTGCCTGATTCTGTTCGGTGTTATCGGCGCCGTATTCGTAACCGGCTGCCTGGTTCTCCGTTGTCCAGCCGAACTCGGTCAGCCAGATCTGCTTGTCGGCATCGCTGTTCTGCACCATCACCTCTCGCTGCTGCTCCATACGGCGGAAGTAGAAGCTCGGGTGACCGGACCATTCGCCCGGACCGATGTTGTGCGGATACATGGTGTCCGGTGGATTATTGTTGCTGCCCGGGTGGGCACCAAGGTGATCGAAGTAGTCCGAGACTTCGCCACCGTTGTAGGCGTAGACCTGCTGAAGGTAGGTCAGGTCATCGATCGCGATCGTTGGATCGGTGACACCGGTTGGCGTCAGACCACCGAATAGAACCGGAGCTTCGTTATCTCCAGCCTTGACACCTTCGTACCCAACCTTCAGAAGCTCAACATACTCGTTTGGATCAACGTATCCACCGACTTCATAGGCGAGGTTCTGTTCGTTCCAGATCTCCCAACCGTGAACTTTGCCCTGGAACGTTCGAGCCATGGTTTCCATGAACTCACCGAAATGGTGGAGATTACCTGGACCGGGGATTCCCCCGTCTGGATCGATCCAGGTTGGTGAACCGGTGACGCTAACGATCACTTTCAGACCGCGATCGTTGGCGTGGTCGACGAAGCGTCGGAGTGGTTCGGTGTCAACGAAGCCAGGCTCCCGGTGGAATTCACTCCAGCGGGCCTGGACCTTGACCCAGTCGAATCCAGCGTTCTCGACCATGTCGAAGGTTCGATCGTGGTATTCCCAGCTTTCCTGGCTTGCATCACCACGCATCGGGACGTTGAAGCCGTATCCGACGTTTGGTGCGTACTGCGTTTCCCGGATCGGATCAAACGGAGGATCTGCTGGGCCGTGCTGCACGAGCGCCTCGTCCGGAACGCCGTGCTCCTGGAGATACTCGACACCGAGCAGTCCCAACAGAACCTGGAATTCTGGTGGATTGTCCGGGTGCCATTCCAGACGGTTGCGCTCAAAGTACTGCACCAGGTGCTCTTCGCCGTCACCAGCCGGTGGTGGATCGTTGCGTTCAATGAACTCACGTGACTTCGGATAGCCGAAATTGCGCTGGCCGTTGTTGGCATCCCAGTATGGTTTGAAGTGCTCGATTGCGTGGCCGGTGAGTTCAAAGTACCGGCGATCCTGGGTGTCTGCAAACGGCTCGACCGGTTCGAACTCGGGCTCTACACCCTCACGGTCCTCAATGAGTTCGTTGCCGAGAAGCATCAAGAGCACTTCGTACTCGGTTCCGGCATGCTCCGGGTGATATTCGAAGATGGCTCGCTGGAAGTACTGCTTGTACATGCCATCTTCTTCATGCCAGAAGATGTTGGTGATCGGCATGCCAAAGATCATCAGCCCACCGCGAGTCTCCCAGTACTCACGAAAGTGGCCCTGCAGCCAGAATCCGGTGTCTTCAAAGTAGCGGGGCAGGAAGTACTCTTTCTCTGGCTCGTAGTTCGCCGAGACGGAGTTGTCCCTGTCGAACACAGCGACCGGGGCAAGCGATGCGACAAGCACCGCAGCCATTAGTAGTAGTCGAACTGATCTCACGTGCTCAATCCCTCCCTGTGAGCGTACGGCTTACACCACTCTGTCTGGAATGTGCTCGACGGTTAGCCTACCCTTCCCCTGTATCTGAACCCTGATCTTCGATAATGTCACCGCTGGGGTCGCCCGCGCTGGGAGCCTCGTCTGGAGATTGTGCGTCCGGGCTTGTGCTCGGGCCAACGAGATAACGATTCCCCCACGGCTGGAAATTGCTGTAGAAGTAATCCTGCCGGACCACCTCGCCGTTCCGGTTCGTAACCGTTCTCGGGAGCGTGACTTCCATTCCGGCGCGCGCCTGCTCGACCTGACGCCGTTCTCCCGGAGCCAGATCTTCGTCGACGATTTCTACGTCAGGAGGCGGATCCTGTTCGTTCTGTATTGTCGGCTCGCCGAGATCGACTGAATAACCGAGGTCCGGCCCGTAGAGATTCACGTAGATCTGACCGTCGGCAACGTGGGTATGAAGCAGCATGTAGCTGTCGGTGCTATTGACGAAACGGAAATCAAGATCGGGCTGGAAGATCGCGGCATCGAATCCGAGGGGCCAATTGCCTTGCTCGTAGAACCCGACAATGTAGGCGTGGGGATGGCGCTCGGTGATCGGCAGGCCACTGAAAAACGCTGCTCGGAACACTGTGGTTGAGACCTGGCAGACACCACCGCCGACACCCTCAACCGTCGCTTCCGCCTCGATGACGTAGCCTTCTTCGTAGCCACGCTCCAGACTGATCTCACCGACTGCCCGATTGAACGAGAACTCCTGGCCGGGTGGGATCACCGTGCCGTTCAGGTAACTCGCTGCGACCTGAATGTTGTGGACCCGCGACGGGGCTGAATTCCAGAATGCAGACTGGCCTTGCGACATCAATCCATCAATGCCAAGTTCGCCAAGATTGTTTGAGTCGATCGCGGGTCGGACGGTGTTGTACGCAACTTCGACGGAGCGCTCGCGATTGGCAATCGCCTCTTCGATGCGCGCAACGGTTCCGTAGAGATCGCGCTCGATACCGTTCTGGCTCGGGCTGGTCGCAACGACGCTCTCACCACCCCAGGCGATCTCCGCGTTACGCGGCGAACGGTTGATGTCTCCAATAAGTCCCGCGAGGTATTCGACCATTGGGTCGTGATGCAGGGTCAACTCCATCTCGCCGTTCTCTCCCGGATCCATGGTCATGAATTCGGCGAGGCGTTCTGGCTCAAGTGACCAGGACTGGTCTTCGAACCAGAGGGTCATCGGTTCGCTGAGTGATTCGTTTATCAAATCGCGCACAGCGGCCACATCGTCGTCGGTGAATTCAGGAGCGACGTCGTTGTGACCGATGGTAATTGCGTCTGAACTCAGGTTGTAGAGCGCATTTTCGATGTCGCTGACCAGTCGCTGCTGATCGATTTCTATGCCGGTTCGTGCCTCAGAGACGGTGACTCGCCCGTCTACAACCGACAACTCGGGCACTTGTGCATCAGTGTCGATATTTTCTGCCAGCGCAGCGACCCAAGAATCGAGCGTGCTCTCGCTGAGGCTCAGCCGCAGCGGCACATCTCGCGGATCGACACCGAACACCCGGTGCTGGGCCTTCTGTATCGTGGAGAGTGACTGGCCTGATTTCTCGACGGTCTGTTCATAGTTGAACTCAGCGCCGAGATCGGCCATTGACGGCTGCCAGGTCTGATCGTTCCAGGTTATCGCGAACGGCTGTTTCTCATATTCCGACATATGCTGCTGAAGTTTGAGCCTGGCCTCGTTATTGTCAAGTTCACCGATGTCGGCGCCGGCGACGAATACGCCCGCCGGGACCGTGTTCTCGGGGTAGAGATCCCTACCCAGTGCGGCGACGGCAAGCGTTACGAGCAGAAACGCTCCGGCCATTGCCGCGATCGAGATCTGAAAAAATGAGGAATTCAGCACCGGAATCTGCCGGAGATCCGGTCGGGTTCGCTGAGGATGCGAATTGATTCGGTCCGTCCTCTGCCTGTCAGACGGGCGGACCGGTTGATTCGAAGCGTTCTGCGGATGTGCCTGTTGCATACCCATCTGGTCGTGTGTGTCCTTAGTCTGCGATGAAACGCAACGAATGACGATGTGTCAATTCTACAAGCTACTGCGGCGCCTGATCATGGAACGAGTTGGAGGCTGATTTCCCCGATCTGGACAACATCACCGAATCGCAATCCGGTTGGAACGGTCACGTCCCGACCATTGAGAACGGTACCGTTGGTGCTATCCAGGTCGGTGATCCACCAGCGACCATCACTCCACGAAAGCTGCGCGTGTTCGCTGGAAACGAATGCATCGTCCAGCACAATTGTTGCACGCGGATGTCTGCCGATGACTGTGACTGGCTCCAGCGGAATGCGCAGCCCGTTCCGCAGGCCAGAGTCACCTGCATCCTTAACGAGCAAGTGGCCGTTTGGGTCGCTACTGGTTTCCTGGTCCTCTCCGGCCGCGAAAACCTGCATCTCTCGAAGCATCACCCGGATGACCTGAAACAGGAAGAAATAGAGGAGAAAGACGAACAACAGCCGCAGGAGCAGGATGAACCATTCGAAGGGTAGTGAGTTGAGCATTCCGTCTAACACAACAAATACAGGCTATCGCCGTACCGACGAGTGGTACGGAACGATTTCGAGCCGCGCTGTGCCCAGCATGATTTCATCATGATCCTCAATCGGTGAGTTCGTTATGCGCCGTCCGTTGATCATGACCCCGTTCGTAGATCCGAGATCGACAATCCGGAATTGTCCGTTGTGATACTCGATCCTGGCGTGCTGCCGGGACACCTCGGGTATCTCAATTACGATGTCGTTTGTGGTGGAGCGACCGATCGACGTGATCTGCTTTCGCAGCATGAAGGTCTGTTCGTGACCATCGCTGCGAATTGCCCGGACTAGCTTCGGCGGGACGTCACCCGTGTGCTCCACGACCCGGTAAATCTCGGTTCGCTGAATCTCCTCCTGGTAATCGGGATCGTAATCACCCAGTTCGACAATCTGGGCATCGACCACAATGGATCGAACCGGGATCTTTTCATCACCGTAAAGCTGGATACGGACCTGATCGATGAAGCCGTAGTTTCGTTCGTCGGCCAGATCGATCAGCCAGTCCTCCATCTGCTGGCAGAGGCTGGTCGCGAAGTCGCTGAAGAGCACCATATCGTCTGGGTGCAGGTAGACGATGTAGTCGTTCGGGACGACGATGCCCTCGACCGTCGACACCTGATTGCTTTCCATTGCACGTTCAAGCCTCCGGCCGATTTCGGCCGGCTGGACGGGGCTACGGAAAATTCGCCCGACGGATCCCTCCATCAGGCGTTCAAAGAATCCTTCAAATCGGTCGAGACTGTTCACCACAAGAAAACGCCGTTCTGCCAGATCGCGGGCGTACATACGGCACGAATTATAGGAAGCCGGATAGTCAGGGTCAATTTGGGTCAGGCTGCTGAACTGGCTCATCCAGTGATGCCCGCATGTACCGCTGCGGTCTGTGTCCCGTAAACCAGAGCAGCAGCGCGGTAAAGGAGATCACTTCCAGGCCGAACGGCATGTACCCGAAGTATCCCAGAATCGGCATTTCGAAAATGTAGAGGAAGTCAACGAACGGGACATCGTAGTACCACTTCGGGTTCGAGTAGAGATTCCACATTTCCCAGAAGAATCCGGTGAACATCGTGCCCAGCATCACGTTGTAGACCGGTCCCCAGTTATTGTTACGGGCATACTGCCAGAGCGATGTCTGACCGAGCCGCTGATTGATCGGCTCGATAATGAAGAACAGCGATAGCCAGACCAGCGAGAAGAAGTATTCGGGCCAGAGCGCGATCAGAACGATGATCGTCGCACCCGCGATCTGGAATATGAACAGGCCGCGAGAACCGAACCGCCAGTGCCCGAGCCCGGGAATCCGTTCACCGATCCGGAAGCTGGCGAAGAGTTCGAAGGTTCCGATCACCGCGGGAATGACCGTTGAGAATGACAGAGTTGACGTAATAAGGTAGTAGGCGGTGCCTGTGCCCTCGGGATGGACGTAATACCAGTTGCCGAGGAATTCGTTGAGTCCCTCGAAAATCCACCAGAAGGCGGCTGAAAGCGGGAAGAGGAGAATGAACGTCGTATGACTCCGGCGCCATGCTGACGTCCCGGTTCGGAGTTCGACGAAACCGTCGATCGTGAGAATGTAGCCCAGCCAGAGCGGGAAAAAGTAGAAATCGGACAACGGGCGTATCTGGAGCCAGGCGAGCGGCCACCATATTGCGATCAGGACGAGTCCAGCGATGAGCTGGTACGGTATTCTGCGGCGGCCGTTGTCTGTGGCTTGAAGGTTCACTCGTGTTCCTCCGCTGAGTGGCAATCGTCCGAAGTTAGCCTACCAGAAAGGATCGGATTTCGATGCGGACGTCTGTTCGACAGCTGGCGACGCCGGCGATTGCTCCATCGATACTGACAGCAGATTTTGGACGGCTCCGAAGTCAGATCCAGGAGGCAGAAGCAGCAGGCGTGGAACTGATCCACCTGGACGTCATGGATGGCCAATTCGTTCCCAACATTTCTTTCGGTCCGCTGGTTGTGTCAGCTGTTCGTGAGGCGACAAACCTTCCGATCGATGTCCACTTGATGATTGCCACGCCGGAGAATTTCATCGACGCCTTCGCTGAGGCCGGCGCCGATATGATCAGCTTTCACACAGAAGCCACCCCGCACGTTCACCGGACGCTTCAGCAGATTCGAAATCACGATATCGCCGCCGGACTGGCGCTCAATCCAGCCACATCGTTGACGGCAACCGGCGAAGTGCTTGATCTGCTGGATTTCGTGCTGCTGATGACCGTGAATCCCGGATTTGGTGGGCAGGCGTTTATTCCGGAAATGCTCGATAAGATCGGTCGACTTCGGGAAATGATTGACGCCAGGAATCTCGAAGATGGGAAGCGCCCGCTGATCGAGGTCGACGGAGGCATCAAGCGGGAAACAATCCGACCGGCGTTTGACGCTGGCGCGGAGCTGTTCGTCTGCGGCTCATCTGTCTTCAGTGAGAAACATCACGTCAGCGAGGGGGTTTCCGCGCTCCGGAGCGCACTCTCGTCCTGATTAGCGATGAGCCGAGCGCCCGATCCAGAGGGCGGGGATGATCGCAAGCGCACACACAATCCCGGCAACCAGGTAGGTGGTCTGCAGGATATCCAGGGTGATCGGGATCGCCTGGTCGAACAGATAATCTTCCTGTCGCTCCAGATACTCGGCAGTCGTTTCATCTTGCGTTTGTGGTGGAATGTCAATCGCTCGAAGCCGGCTATCGACCTGGCCGGTCGCCCAGGCGCTCAGGACGGAGATCCCCAGCGTCATCCCGAGCAGTCTCATCACAATGACAAGGCTCGCCGAAATTCCGCGATCCTCTTCGCGTGCCGAGTACAGCGCAGCGTCAGCCAGTGGGGCGATAACGAGCCCGAGGCCCGCCCCGGCGATCATCAGCCCGGGCAACATGGCTGGGAAGTCGATTTCATACGGCCAACGACTCATCAAAAGGTAGCCAGCGGCTCCCAGCACGAACCCGGAAACAGCGGGCGCCATGCGTCCGAATCGCCTGACCAGGAATCCGCCCGAGAGCGCGGTAATCGCCATGGGAATGGAGAATCCGGCCAGCAACTGCGCCGTCACGATGCTCAAACGGCTTGCGCTTACCAGCACCGCAACGGCCACGGGAACGTTCACCAGAGCGACCATCAACGACACGCCCATGCCGAAGTTCGCGATCGCGGCGGAGGAGAATCTGGGTATCCGGAACAACCTCAGCGGAACCAGCGGATTCGGAATTCGCGCCTGGCGCAGGATGAACGCAGCCAGCAGGGCGACCCCGGCGATGATGAACGGAAGCCGGTAGCCATCCAGTGGGTGGTCCTGGGCGCCGAGCGCACGGGCGCCGTCTTCGATCGCGGTCGTCTCAGCGATCGACAGTCCGGTTGTAAAGGAGGCGAGTCCCGCCACCGCAAGCATCGCTGAAATCAAATCGAGCCGGTGCGTAGCCCGTAACGAAGCGCCGACCTCGCGGGCCGGCCGGAGCATCGCGGTTGCGATCAAGAGGCCTGCGGGAACGTTCACCCAGAAGATCCAGCGCCACGACCCCGCAATCTGCTCGATCGCCGATCCCCACATCGGCCCCAGCACCCATCCCAGGGTTTCAATTGCCCCAACGAGGCCCAGCATCGGTGCCCGGACATCCTCCTCGTAAATGTCAGCGACCAGGGCAAGTGTGACGGGGAGCATCGCGCCACCGCCGGCTCCCTGAATGATTCGGCCCGCAACGAGAACCCAGAGGCTGTCTGCTGTGGCGCAGATCAGTGAGCCACCGACGAATAGACCGGCCGCGAGCATGAGCGCGCGATACCGACCTATGCTGTCTGACAAACGTCCAAACAACGGTATGCAACTGGTATAGGCGATCAGGTAGCCGCTAGCAATCCAGACGTAGCGATCTGCCTCTGCCGCGTTAATGTTGAGATCAAGCAGTATGAGCGGCAGGATCGGAGCGATCACCGTGAGATCGACCGAGGAAAGGAACACGATAGCGAGCGCCGGCAGGAGTACCAGCCAGCGAGCATCAGGTTTGAGAAGCCGACCTGTGATGGATGCGACCAACTTCCCGCGGCCTAATCGAGATCAGGCGGGGTGATTTCGACGTCCTCGTCATGCTCTGAGAGGCTGAGCTCCCAACTCACCGGGTCGTCTGCCTCCGAGTCGTGAAGTTCTACCCGGAGGAGTCGATAGTCGTCGCGAGCGACCCAGAAGTCGACGTCGAGCGTGTCACTTTCAAAGAAATCACCCGCCAGTGTCCGGACTGCGTCAGCATCAACCTCTCCGGCTATGCGCCAGGCGTCGGTTCCGTCGATGGAGTCCTCACCGATGAGTTCTACGTTTTCAAGCTGGTCGATAATCGAGGCGATTCCCTCGTCTTCGTCGAAGATGCGGGCCGGATCGTATTGAAGATCGCTCGGGGCCCGTTCCCAGTCGCCCGTCAGGATGTTCCTCATGAACATCTCGCCGTCAGAGGCAATCATCTCCATGGTTACGCTGGATCCGCCAAACTGGACGCTAGCGTCGGCACGTGCGCTTGCGGGGCGGGCGATCTCACCGGTGACGGCGCCGAGCTGAATCATTCCTTCGTCATCGATGCCGATCATCCCGTCGATATCGAGTTCGAACCGTGCGGTACTGGTTTCGTCGAACGCCTCGGCGGCGTTGTCAACGATTTCGCCAGCATCCAGATCACCGTTGCCGTCATCGCCATTACAGGCGGTTATCACGAGCAATGCTGCGACGACGATGAAGAAGAGGGTTGAGCGGATCTGAACGCGCATCATGATTGATTCCTCGCAGAAAGTAGTTCGAAGCGATCCAAGTATGTCATTCGGGATGGTAACACAGAGCGGATACCGTCTTTTGCCCTGAGGTAACCCCTATGTTACGATTCCGCCGCCAGCATGGGCGATGGGATGTCGAGCGATCCAGCACAGCTTTCCGCGGGGACAAGCGCAAAAGGCAAGGGAATCGTGGACGAACTTACGGTACGCGTTGGCGCCGCCACTGATACTGGTCCCGTTCGTGAGCAGAACGAGGATGCGGTTCTGATCTCCGAGCCAGACCCGAAAATGCTTGAGACGAACGGTCTGCTATTGGCCGTCGCGGACGGCATGGGCGGCTACCAGCGGGGGGAAGTCGCGTCTCGCATTGCTGTGGACACGCTCAAAGAGATCTTCTATGAGTCCCCACTCGAAGAAAACGAGATCCCCGACCGCCTGAAAAAGGCATTCCGAACCGCTAATGAGCGGATCTACGAGGACGGCTCCGCCGAAGGCCAGCAGAACATGATGGGGACGACGCTGGTCGCCGCTGTCGTCAAGGACAATGACCTGACTCTCGCGAATGTCGGCGATAGCCGTGGATACCTGGTCCGCGCTGGCAAGGCGAACCAGGTTACGCAGGATCATTCACTGGTCGCCGAGCAGGTCGCCGCTGGAGCGATGACCGCCGAAGAGGCCCGCGAAAGCCAGCACCGAAACATCATTACCCGCGCCCTCGGTCATCGTAATCGGGTCGATGTCGACATTTTCGAGATGCGGTTGTTGAGTGATGATCGGCTGGTGCTAACGTCCGATGGCCTGCATGACTACGTCAACGAAGAAGATCTTGCGCAGATTCCGCTGGCGAAGACTGCAGATGAGTCGGCGCGAGAGCTTATCTCACTGGCAATCGAGAACCAGACGAACGACAACTGCAGCGTCGTCGTGGCTTCCTTCACTGAGGCAGGCGTGGCGCCGGAGGATGTCGAACCAGAAGAAGCCGAAGAACGCAGCAGCCTCCTCGTGCCGCTCCTGGTGCTGGTCGGACTGCTCATCTTCATCGCGATTGTCATCGTCATCCTGCAGATGGGCTAGTCGATCTCCGCTCACGATGGAGTTTGAACGGATCGGGACGGCGTGAACGATCAGATTGATCGACCTCCGATCGTCGACAGCCATGTCCACGTGTTTTCACCGACTGTCTTCGAACAGCGAGAGACGCTGGTCAAGCGTGACCGCTGGTTTGGCGAACTCTACGCCAACCCTCGGGCAGATCTTGCCAGTGCCGAAGACCTGATCTCCTCGATGGACCATTCGGGGATCGATGTTTCGGTCCTGTGCGGTTTTCCGTGGTCGGATCATCAACTCTGCGTCGATCATAACGACTACATGGCCGTCGCGGCCGCCGAGTACCCGGACCGGATCAAGTGGCTTGCGACGATATTGCCCGGAGCTTCTTCTGCGCCCGAAGAAGCCGAGCAATGCTTTCGTGCAGGGGCCGTTGGAATCGGTGAACTAAACGCGGACGGTCAGGGATTCGACCTGGCTGAGCCGGACGTGCTGGCGCCGATCGTGGAAGTGTGTGAGGCGTGGGATCGCCCGATCATGTTTCACTGCAGTGAGCCGGTCGGCCACATGTATCCGGGAAAAGGAACGGCAACCCCGGATCGCCTGTTGCGATTTCTGGAACGGTTTCCCGGTGTTCGGGTTATCGCAGCGCACTGGGGCGGGGGTCTGCCCTTCTACGAATTGATGCCCGAAGTTGAAAAACTGACCCGAAACGTTCTCTACGATTCCGCGGCTTCGACGTATCTCTATCAATTCCCGGTATTCCGCAACGTTATCGAACTCGCGGGCGCCCGCCGGGTACTCTTTGCCAGCGATTTCCCGGTGCTCGGTCAGGAGCGATTGCTGAAGCGGGTGAAGCGGCTGCAACTTGCCTGGGACACTCGAAATCTGATCCTGAGTGAAAACGCACACCGCGAGTTCCAGATAGTTCGGAGAAACGAATCATGATCAGCGGTGTCCGTGGCAACATCATCAGCAAGCTCCCCGGGATCATCCAGGTTGACGTTGGCGGGATCTTCATCCGGGTACTTACCTCGCAGCACAGTGTCGATCTGGCTGGCGACGTCGGTGATGAGGTCACGATGGTGACCCACCTGCAGGTTCGGGAAGATGATCTGACCCTTTTTGGCTTCGTCGCTCCGGAGGAACTGCAGTGCTTTCAGTTGCTGATCGGAGTAAAGGGTATCGGCCCGCGAGTTGCACTCGGACTGCTATCTGCTGGACGTCCCGATGACATCTATCAGGCGATCGCAAACGAAGATACTCAGTTCCTGAGCCGGATGCCGGGCATCGGTAAGAAGACGGCGAACCAGATTATCTTCGATCTGCGGGGCAAACTTCCGGAACCCACGGACGATGAGGTTGCTGCCGGAGTGCCAGTGGCCCGACGTAGCGACGATGTCGATGCAATCGAAGCGTTGCAGACACTCGGTTACACGGCGTCAGAAGCACGGGATGCACTGTCACAGGTGGATACCCAGGAGGGGCAGACCGTCGAAGAGCGTGTATTTAATGCCCTGCAGGTTCTGGCTCCCAGCAGCTGAGTTACGTCACTCGAGCGCTTCCAGACGCCGTTCGACAGCCCTCGCGTGCGCTGTGAGTCCTTCAGCCCGGGCGAACGTCGCTGCGAATGGCCCCACTCGCTCCAGACCCCGCTTGTTGATCCCAACCAGACTGATGATCTTGATGAACTCTTCGACGTTTACCGGCGCTGAGAAGCGTGCCGTCTGCCCGGTTGGCATCACGTGGCTCGGTCCGGCGGTGTAGTCTCCTACGACTTCAGGAGAATTCTCGCCAATGAAAATGCCACCCGCGTGCTTGACACGGTCAATCTGCGACCACGGATCATCGATCAACAAACAGAGATGCTCCGGGGCGTAGAGATTGGCAAGTTCGAACTGCTGATCGATCGTATCAACCACGATGATCGCGCCGGTGCCTTCGAGCGACTGGGCAGCGACCTCTCCGCGCTCGAGCGGACCGATCTGCTCGCCAAGTTCTCGCTGGACTTCATCGGCGATCTTCTGCGACGTGGTGATCAGGATCGCGCTGGCCATCGGGTCGTGCTCGGCCTGGGCCAGCAGGTCGGCCGCACAAAGGGCCGGATCAGCTGTTTCATCGGCCAGGAGCATCGTTTCCGTCGGTCCGGGCAATTGATCGATGTCGACATCACCGTAGACGCGCTTTTTCGCCAGTACGACAAAGATGTTTCCGGGGCCGAGGATCTTGTCGACTTTCTCGATCGTCTCCGTGCCATAGGCCATCGCAGCGATCGCCTGTGCGCCGCCGACCTTGTAGACCCGAGTAACGCCGGCGATCTCGGCGGCCGCCAGAATTGAGGGAGCAACGGTTCCGTCCGGGCCGGGTGGAACACAGACGATCACGTCCGCAACACCGGCAACGACCGCTGGAACAGCGGTCATGAGCAGTGACGATGGATACGGAGCACGTCCGGCCGGCGTGTAGATGCCGACACGATCGAGCGGGCGAATGATCTGCCCTAGCGCGCCGTCGGAATCGAAGTTGATCCAGGATGTCCGCAGCTGCTTCTCGTGGAACTGCTTGATCCGCTCCCGCGAGAACTGCATTGCCCGATAGACGTCCGGATGAATCTGTTCACGTGCCTCCGCGAATTCCGCTTCGGTCACCTGCAGGCGATCGAGCTCTACGCCATCGATCAACTGATTGAAATGGAAGACCGCCTGATCACCATCGCGTTTCACCCGGTCGATAATCCGTTCGACGACCTGCATGGCGGTCAGGTCGTCGCCGAACCGTTCCCGGATCGACGCTTTGATCGTCTCTGGAAGATCCCCCTCTTCGAGTTGGCGAGATCGCAACAGAAAGTCGTGGCCGGCCTCGAGACCGGTCAGCACGCGAACCGGATTCATCAGATCTCCTCCACCGCTTTGCACAGGCGATCGAATGCGGGTGAACATGAATCGAAGACGTAGTCTGGCGAGTTCACTGTGATTCCGTGACTGCCGGCCTCACGCAGGTGATCTACTGCAGCCAGGAGATACCGTGATGGAACGATTACCCGGACCTCGAACCAGCGTTGCGCCGAGTCTCGTTCCTTGCTGAATACCTCGGCGATCGTTGGGCCCTGCTCGCCGGCGGTTTCGACCTTCTGGTTGACGTGGTCGGCCACTTCTTCTGCCGAGTTGCCCTGAACGTTGGCAGTGACAATCCGGTAGCCGCGGCTGCGAAGTCGGGCTTCGGACATCTCGATGATCGATCGGGCGGCCTCCAGCTTGGTCGGCTGATGCTTCAGCGTTCGCAACGATGCAATCAACGCCGCCTGAGCCTTGAGAATCACTCCGCCGTCGATCACTCGCAGCCGGTTGTCCCGGAGCGTAACGCCGGTCTCAGAAAGATCGGCGATCACGTCTGCATACCCGAGCGTCGGCGCGGCCTCGAGCGCACCATGGGCGTCCACCAGGTTGAAGTAGTTGACGCCATGCTTGTGCAGGAAGTCACGGGTTAGATTCGGGAACTTCGTCGCCACGCGGAGCGAGCGACCAGTCCGCTTGAAATCAACCGAGAGATCCGCAAGGTCGGCCATCGATGCGATATCGAGCCAGCCTTCCGGGATGGCCAGAATCAGTTCACATCGGCGAAACCCGAGATCCGGCATGACCACGAACAGATTCTCCTGATCGAACCCGTGCTCGGCGACAAGGTCATAGCCGGTGATGCCGAGATCGACGCTGCCATCGGCGACCTTGTGGACGATGTCCTCGGTTCGCTGAAAGAGCACCTCGACATCTGGAAGTTCACCGATCCGGCCGACGTACTGGCGCGGATTCGGGCGCCAGACCGACAGTCCGGCCCGGTCGAGGAACTGAATCGTCGCCTGTTCGTAGCTACCTTTCGACGTCAACCCGAAGCGAAGGTGTTCCGGCGCGTTCACGAGTCACCTCCCTGCGCTTCAGTTGTCTGACGGCTCGAGACCATATCTTCGGTCTGCTGCCCATCAGCGTCCACCGTGACTATCGTCGGGATGCCGCGTCGTTGCGCATAACGGCGACTCGCGTTAGCTGAACGTCCGCGCACGTCGATCTCGACGACTTCGCCAGATGCTCGACGCCGTTCGGCGATTCGTGCGGCGGCTACTGCGCTCCCCGGGTCCGCCTGAACGATCAGGACGTCTGGCACGGGGACGGCTTCGGACCAATCGCTTGCTTCCACGATTCGTCCCAGGCCATAGGAGAATCCGCAGGCCGGGATCGATTCCCTCGCACCGAGCGACTGGGCCAGCTCGTCGTAGCGTCCCCCTCCGCAGAGTTGCAGCCAGGAGCGATCCGGATCATAGATCTCGAAGAGAATCCCGGTGTAATAGTGCAACCCACGACCGAGGCCCAGATTGAGTTCGACATCGTCGACATTCGCGTCATACGCGCGGAGCAGTTCCAGCGTGTTCTGAATCTCTTCGATCGGTCCTTCGTCCAGACCGTGCCGCTGAACCAGCGCCCGGAGTTCGGGAATCACGGTTTCCGGCTTGCCCCGAATTTCGACGAGCTCACTGATGAACTGAAACGCCTGGCGAACGTCGTCACCCTCGCTGGTCTGGTGCATTTTCGCGATCACGCCGGCGACAATCTCCTCGGAATCCCGAGTCCCGCCGTGCATCTGAACGCCTACTTCATGCAACACCGCCAGTACCCAGCGTTCGAGTTGATCGTCGGGGATCTCGCGGAGCGAATCGCTCATCTCATGGAAAATGCCCGGCAGCGTTTCCCGGCTGATCAGTCCGGGCAATTCCTCTTCGACATCCACCGGTTGACCCTTCCGGAGTCGTTCCATGCTCCAGATTAGCCAGTCCCGCGCGCGTTGTCGCAGCGGTAGACGATTCAGAAAATCGAGCACGATGCCGATATGGCCGAGAACAAGCTTTCCGTGGACGCCGACCGACTCCAGTCCTTCCAGCGCCAGATGGATGATCTCGGCATCGGCAACACTGCCCTGGCCGCCGATCAACTCGACACCGGTGTCGGTGAATTGCCGGGTTCGACCGGCCTGCGGGCGCTCGTAACGAAACACCGGGCCCGCGTAGCAGAGGCGAACAGGAAGTGGGGACGACTGCCCAGACTCAACATAATGGCGAAGCACTGATGCGGTGTACTCGGGCCGCAGCGAGATCTCCCGGTCGCGGAAATTGAACGCGTACATCTGGGCGACGCGTTCACCACCTGATTTCCGGAGGAACAACTCCGTGTGTTCCAGCACCGGAGTGTCGACCATCTGATACCCGTGGCGCTCCATGACGTGGAGGATCCGGCTCTGTACGACCTGACGTGTCCTGAGGGTCTGTGGATCGGCGTCGGCCATCCCTCGCAGGCGATCGACCGGAGCACGCCACGACTCGTAACGGAATGAGGATTCGTTCACAGTGATCTGCCCTGAAGTAGTTGGATCGGCCTGATCGTCGGGCCGAAAGCGGCGACATCCCGGCAGAGTTTAACACACGGTTGTTTTCACTCGTTTCACCTGAGACGCCCGGCACAGGCCTTCACCGTCGCTTAGCTGGTACGTTGAAACGAAAATGTAATGATGGGGTAACGATTTACTCTACCGGGAGATGTTGCCTGCCGTATTCTGACTGAAGTGACGTGTGCTGTATCGCAGGATGCAGCATGTACTGGAATCGACAGGAGACGATCATGAACGATTCGATGATGACCGGTCACGAGTCGAGTCGTAACGAGCAGACACCCGACGCTGAGGAATCCCGCCTGAACCGCCAGTTCCGACGAAGCAAGCGTAATCGCGTGATTGGGGGAGTATGCGGCGGTCTTGGCAGATATGCTGACATCGACCCGATCGTGTTTCGGATCGCGTTTCTAGCGCTGCTCATCCCGGGCGGAATCGGGTTGATTGCCTACATCATTGCCTGGATCGCCATTCCGGAGTTTCGCAATGTCGAGGATGAGATGAGGGACGACGTTGCACAGCCCGCTGACCGCCGTATCGCCGGCACGATTGCTGGTGGACTGCTGATCATCGCCGGGATGCTAATCCTGGTCGAACGTCTCGTTGGCTGGTTCGACGTACGGATCATCGGTGGAGCAGCGTTGTTGCTGGTCGGGATAGTCATCATCTGGCACGGGATGAAACGGGGTGAGTAGCAGTGGCTGATAACTACTACCAGGGCACTGAAACTGGTCCTGCTGAGGAATCAGGGGTTTCCCCAGCCACGATCCTGTTTGGCTTGATCCTGCTCACGCTTGGCGCACTCTGGCTGCTTGATGTGTCTGGCGCAATGAGTGTGACCTGGACGCTGGTCGGCTCGGTGATCCTGATCCTGATCGGCGTGCTGTTGATAGTGGCGGCCAGGCAGGATGCCCACGGAGGGATGATCTTCCTGGGGATCGTGTTGAGCGCGGTCGTGTTGCTTGGATCACTGGCAAGCTGGCCGAGTTTCGAAGGAGGCGTCGGGGACCGCCAGATTGCCCCACAGACGATCGAGGAACTCGAAGCCGAATACTCATGGTCGGTCGGCAATCAGGAGGTCGATCTGACGCAGCTTGATTACCCCGACGGTGAAACCGACGTCTCGATCCGCCTTGGGACCGGTAATCTCGAAGTGACGTTACCCGACGATGTCGGCTATCGAATCGAGTGGACGGTGGGTCTGGGCAACGCCGACATATTTGATGAAAACCACACTGGCGTTAGCCTGGGCAGCACGTATACGAGTGACGATGTTGATGATGCCAGGTCGGTCCTTGTGCTTGATCTGCAGGTCGGCCTCGGAAACCTGGAGGTTCGCTGATGACGAGCAACGCTGATTTCACCGGGAGCATCACATTCGGAATCGTCTTCATCCTCATTGGCGGGCTGGTACTCCTCAACGAGTTCGACGTTATCTCGTTGACGTGGTCGTGGGTGCTTCCGATCATCCTGATAGCTGCGGGCATCGCAGTCATCGTGTCGTCACAGGTCGGGTCTGCCCGGCAGCGAACCTGAAAAAAGTCGAGCCCTCTCCCGCAAGGGAGGAGGGCTCGAACTCGTTCTTGTCAGGAGCGCAGGGCGCCTTTTACCTGCTGTTTCAACTGCTTTTCGACTCGCTTCCTGATTTTGTCGATGTCCTTGTCCTGAAGCGCCCGATCCGGAGCCGCCAGCGTCACGCGGAACGCCAGGCTCTTGTTTCCCTCACCGATCGATTCTCCACGGTAGACGTCAAAGAGCTGTACCGACGTCGACATCGGCTGAGTAGCGTTTTCCAGTACCCGTTGAACACTCCCTGCCGGAGTCGCCTCGTCAACGACGATCGCGAAATCCTGCTGCACGGGCTGATACCGAGAGACAGGGCGATAGGCGAATTTCTCCACTCCAAGCTCCATCAGCAACGGTAGATCGATCTCAGCGATCGCAACGCGCTGATTTCGGTCGATCTCGAACTGCTCAGCCACGATCGGATGAAGTTCTCCGGCAATGCCGATCACGGTGTTATCGGCGACGATCTCGGCGGCGCGGCCGGGATGCATCGACGGATGTGACCCCTGTCGAAGTTCGACGTTCTTTGCTCCGATCTCCTCGAACAGTTGAGCGAGGATTCCCGATAGATCGAAGAAGTCGGCTTCACGTGCATGTTCGTGTAGATCGGCCGGATTGAACGTGCCCGCAATCGCCGCGCAGAGTGTCCGGCGTTCGTCGGGGAGTTGATCGATACCCTCAGGCAGGTACACTCGTCCGGTCTCAAAAACCGAGACCAGCGGGTTGTACTTCAGGTTCTCGGCGACATTTCGCAGAATCGCCGGAAGCATCGTCGGCCGCATCTGGCGCCATTCGCTGCGAAGTGGATTCATCGCCTTGACGAATGGAATATCCGGCCGTCTCGCGAGTCCCAGCTGGGCGGGCATCTCGTCGCCGTCCGGATTGAGCAACCCAAGCTCGGCATCGTCCAGCATTGGATACGTGATGACCTCGTTCATCCCGGCCGCCGAGAGACTGTCCTGAATCCCCCGGACAAACTCGAGGACTGGATCGATCATGACCGGTGCCGTCTGGCCAACTGGCAATGTCTCCGGCAGTGATTCGTATCCGATTACCCGGGCCACCTCTTCGACGACGTCTGCCTTGAGATTGATGTCGTTGCGATAAGTCGGGACCGAAACCTGAATACCCGGCTGGCCGTCGTTCTCGACGTGTTTCGGCGAGAGCTCTAGCCGCTGCAGAACCCCGATGACCTGATCGTCGGGGAAATCGACGCCGAGCAATCGCTTGATCTCGCTCCGTGGCATTACGACCGTCTTCTGCTCTCGTGGAGCGGGATATTGATCGGCGATCTCGGTCACTGTTGCGTTCGGGCAGAGCTGTTTGATCAGCGCGGTCGCCCGTCGGGCAGCCGTCATCGCCAGATTGGGATCGAGCCCTCGTTCAAAACGCGAGGACGCTTCAGTTCGGAGTTTCTGCTCCCGGGCGGTGTGCCGAATGCTCAGCATGTTGAACGAGGCTGACTCGAGCAACAGCGTGGTCGTGTCGTCGGAGATCTCGGAATCGACGCCACCCATGACGCCAGCGATCGCCACCGGGCGCTCGGCGTCGGCAATGACCAGGTCATCACTGGTCAGCTTTCGGTGGACATGGTCGAGCGTCTCCATCTGTTCGCCATCAGTTGCGCGTCGGACGACGATACGCCCTTCGGCCAGGTCTGTGCGATCAAATGCGTGCAGTGGCTGACCCCACTCGAGCATGACGTAGTTTGTGATGTCGACGATGTTATTGATCGGGCGAACTCCGGCTGCGTTAAGTCGCCGTTGCATCCATGACGGTGATGGCTCCACGTGGACGTTCTCGATCACTACGCCCACATAGCGGTAGCAAAGATCCGGCGCCTGAATGTCGACCAGTTGCGGTGTGTCTTCTGCTACGGAGAGATCGGTCAGATCCGGGAAGGTGACGCTGGTAGCTGCCAGCGCGCCGAGTTCCCGGGCGATGCCAACCATTGAGAAGGCATGAACGAGATTGGGCGTGATCTCGAACTCGATGACGTCTTCGCCCAGATGATCCCGCAAGGGCGCGCCTTCCGGGGCGTCCTCATCCAGGATCAGGATGCCTTCGTGCTCGTCGGAGAGCCCGAGCTCTTTCTCAGAGCACGCCATGCCCTCGGAGCGCACTCCGCGAATCTTGTTTGCCTTCAGCGTCATCATTTTCGGCTCTTCAGAGTAGGGATCGACGAGCCTGGCACCGAGTTGGGCGAATGCAACCTTCTGACCAGCTTCAATGTTCGGAGCGCCGGTTACAACGGTCTGCTCAATCTCGCCAGCCCTGATCGTCGCCAGAACCAGGCGGTCGGCATCTGGATGTTGATCGACTTTCAGGACCGTTCCTACGTAGATCTTGTCCCAGTCGATTCCGATCTTCTCGATACCTTCTGCTTCGAGTCCGGCCATCGTCAGTCGTTGAGCGATCTCCTCGGATGACATCTCGACCGGAACCAGGTCTTTCAGCCAGCGTACGGGTACTTTCATCGCGGTTCAGTTCCCTTTCGTTGGTTAGTGATCATCCGGGCAGGTTCAGGCGAGTACGCGGTTGAACTGGCTCAGGAAGCGGACGTCGCCCTGATAGAAGTGCCGGATATCTTCGATCCCGTACTTCAGCATGACGATTCGCTCGATACCCATCCCGAACGCCCAGCCGGAGTAGACATCGGGGTCGTAGCCGACGTAGCGCAGAACGTTTGGATGGACCATTCCGGCTCCGAGGAGCTCGATCCAGCCAGTGCCGCTGCAAACCCGGCAGCCGGACCCCTCACAGAACATGCAGTCGATCGCGAAATCGACGCCCGGTTCAACGAACGGGAAGTAATCGCAACGGAAGCGGACCTTTCGCTCCTGCCCGAAGATCTGCCGGGCAAATTCAGCCAGCGTACCTTTGAGGTCGGTCATCGTGATATTCGTATCAACGGCGAGCCCCTCGATCTGGTGGAAATGCCATTCATGGGTCGCGTCGAGCGCTTCATAGCGGTAACAGCGACCAGGAACGACAACGCGCACCGGCGGTTCGATCTGCTCCATCGTCCGGATTTGCATCGGTGAGGTGTGCGGGCGCAGGACGATCTCCCGCTGATCGGATTCGATGAAGATCGTGTCCCAGACGTCCCGGGCCGGGTGATCCTGCGGGATGTTAAGTGCATCGAAGGCGTAGTACGCGTCTTCTACTTCCGGACCTTCGACTGTCTGAAAGCCCATCAATCCGAAGACGCGGGTGATCTCCCGGATCATCCGGGTTACCGGATGCAGCGTTCCGGGGATCGGCTTCCGACCCGGCAGCGTGACATCGACCTGCTCTGACTCCAGCCTGGACTGCAGCGACGCCGCGAGTACCTTGTCCTGGGTCTGGTCGAACGCTTGCTGCAGCTCGTTTCGCAGCGCGTTGACTGCCTGCCCGAACCCGGGCCGCTCTTCGGCGGGGAGCTCGCTGATGCCTCGCATCGCGGTAGTAACTTTGCCCTGCCGACCGAGAAAATCTCGATGCCAGGCGCCGAGTTCGTCTTCGCTTGAGACCGTTTGCAACCGGTCAAGCGCTTCCTGTTTCAACTGATCGAGATCCTGACTCATCGCACTGTTCCTCTGTGAATCGTTCGAAATCCGGTCTTAAACAAACAAACCCCCGCCACAGGGGCGAGGTGTTTCCACGCGGTACCACCCTGATTGATCACCGATGGTGACCATCTCAGTGCTGCGTCGTCAGCGGAGTGCTGATTGCAGCGGCTCCGATAATGGGGAGCGAACCATGTCCGACTACATAAGGCCCGGATCGGGGCCGGTTCACCGGCACGCTCGGGAGTGAATTCACCGCCGGCATCGATACGCGGCTTTCAGTCTCTGGCCGCGTCTCCCTGTGTCGCGCTCGAGGCGGGTACTGATCTCCGTCGTCGCGTTTACGCGCTTGGTTGTCGGCCGCAGTATAGCAACCGGCTGTGTCGTCGGCAATTGCGACCGGAAGTTGTATCCGGCCGTGGTCGCTATAATGGCACCGAACGAGCGAAAAGACTTGATGATTGAAATCGAGAAAGTCGGGAAGGAAACCGGGAGTATGTTTGATTCGACGATTATTGCGGTACACGGGCGCGAGATTCTCGACTCACGTGGCAATCCGACCGTTGAAGTTGATGTGGTTCTCGACTCCGGTGACTCGGGGCGAGCGGCTGTCCCGTCGGGCGCGTCGACCGGCCAGTTCGAGGCCGTCGAACTTCGCGATGGCGGCAAGCGTTACGGCGGCAAGGGCGTGGAGAAAGCCGTCGAGAACGTCAACGAAGTCATCGCCGACGCCGTTGTCGGGCTGGATGGGTTTGACCAGCGAGCGATTGATCAGGTGATGATCGAACTCGACGGCACACCGAACAAGGAAAAGCTCGGGGCGAACGCGATCCTCGGTGTATCGCTGGCCGTGGCCCGGGCCGCTGCATCGGCTGCAAACCTGCCGCTGTACCGTTATCTTGGTGGACCTCAGGCACACACGC
>SLMJ01000248.1 GCA_007133615.1 Thermomicrobiaceae bacterium
CCGACGGCATTCATACCGACGCCAGACCGGGCCGCTTTGTCAAGGGGCCTGGGGCACGGTAGTTGGGGCCCTCACCCCCGACCCCTCTCCCAATACTGGGAGAGGGGCGAGTTCGTTTGTAGACCGGCGAAACGGTTCCCGGTTCACACACGCTCGGGGACATGGTTGACACCTCAGAGGCAAGCTATTCCCGCACTGCCAGGCACTCTTCCACGAGGATCCCGTTGACGATCTCGATCTCGTTTGATCGTCCGAGTGACTGGATCATGTCCTCGACGCGGTAGGCTGGCCAGTTGCTGGTGGCCGGGTCGTTTCGACCGCCCATTACCAGGGTGCTGACCCCGCTCAGCAGAATTGCCCCACAGCACATCGGGCATGGTTCGAAGGTCGTGTAGAGCGCGCAGCCGTGGAAGTCGATCAGTTTCAGATCGTCGCCGGTCAGACGCAGTGCGACTGTCTCGGCGTGTGCGGTGATGTCGTGATCGGTATAGACGAGATTCCTGCCACGTCCGATGATCTCGCCATCGCGGACGATCACGGAACCGACCGCACTATTGCCTTCGACTTTCGCCTTCTCGGCTTCCTCGAGCGCCGCCCGCATGAACGTTTCGTGATCAACTGCCATCCGAGACCTCCCTGTATTCTGTCTGCCAAATCGTTACTCTCGCCAGCTGGCTGGCCGGCGAACCACATGTGTGTCGTTCAAAAGCCCGCCATACCCGAGGCGGCTGATAAGGGCATTATCAATGGTTTGATCTGCGAGTGCATAGGGGAGGAACAGATCGATGATCGAGAGCTTGCCGTACATCTCGCAGGATGCCAGTCCAAAGATGTAAACATCATCTGCCCGGGCAACCCAGAACATGGTGCCGGGATCGATCGGCGCACCGCGACGGACGAGTTCAGCGTCTATCCGGTCGAGAGCCTGCAGGTAGGGGTCCTGTGGATCAAGCACGATCGAACCTGCAACGAGAATCAAATCGATCCCTGATTCGAGAAGCTCCCGATAGGTGCTGGCGATGGTGTTTGGGTCATCTTCGATCTTACGGACATCGGCGAGATCGGCCCCATAGCGTTCCAGACCGGCGGCGAGGTGTTTCGATGACACGTTCAGGTTCTGCTCTCGAATCCGATCGCCAGCGATCAGTGCAACCCGTTGTCTGGTGAACGGCGCAACTTGAACAACCGGGTATTCACCGACAGTCTGTAGCAGGGCTTCAATGTCCACGGACGAGACGAGTAATTCGGATGCTTTGACGATGGCGACGGTTTCGTCTGGTTCTACGACGCGGCCATCGAGCGCGGTGGCGATCAGCGCGAGGCGGGGTTCGTTCAGTCGCTCGACCGCGGCTGAATCGATCCGAAGCACACCTGCTGCAGCTGCCCGGAGGTCGACCTGGCCCTGATGGGGTTCGGTGGGATGCAGGCCGTCGCCAACGATCGCCCTGGCGATTCGTTCCGACGCGTCTTCCTGTGTAATGTCATCCGGATCTGGAGCGAGGAAGTGGAGCGTGGAATCACCGGCATCGTCCGGCATCTGCTCCAGCGCTTCCTGAAGTGGGGTCCCCCGGCGAAGTGAGACGCGACCTTTGTCGGTGCGCAGTGTGAAATCCCGGCAGAGCACCGCACCAGGGTGGGAGTCGCCGGAAAGCTCGCTGGTTAGCGCCTCATAGCGTCTCATCGTGAGAATCTCCTCGCTGAAGTCGAAACCAAACCAGCCGCCACACATCCGTTCTCGCAGATTATCAGCCAGGCCGCACGGGAAGGCGAGTCCCGCTCGCTGGACGATCAACTGGCTCATGAATCAGTTGTGCACTGTATGAAAGGACAGGGCCACGAAAGACAATCGTACGCATTCGCAGGAAATATGGGCTAACGAATAGCGTAACGGTATTGAATATGCTGAACTATCAAGTGTTGGCACGTTGATGGTTGGAAGGAGCCGACATGTAAACGCCGGCTCCGGACCGATCGGGATAAGGCGAAAGGACAGTGGCCGTGAGAACGAAGAGACGAGGGATTGTATCCGTCGTTGCCGTTCTGGCGCTCGTATTGCCGGTGGTGATCGCGCAGGCGACGACTGCCGACCCGGCAAACGAACATTACGAGCGGACGTGGGAGCGCACCGACCGCCCGGTTGATACTGGACAGGTTGACCGAACCTGGATGTGGGGACCGGGAGCGAACACCGCATCAATGTGGGAACCGTACGCTGAATCTCCGGATGGTCAGCGCGAGGTTCAGTACTACGACAAATCCCGCATGGAGATCAATCTGACCGGCGAACCGGAGGATTCACTCTGGTACGTGACGAACGGTTTGCTCGTGGTCGAGATGGTCACCGGCCAGATCCAGGTCGGCCATGACTCCTGGGAGCCGCACGATGGTGACACGCTCCCGGTGGCCGGCGATCATGACGGCGAGACCGGACCAACCTACGAGGCGCTGGCGGGACTGCTCGATCCGGTGGAGGATCGCGGCCAGGACGCGATCACGAAAATCGTCGATCAGCACGGAGACGTAAGCGATGATCCCGGTCTGGAAGATCAGGGAGTTTATACGGCGCACTATGATGATGTGACCGGACATAATATCGCCGAGCCATTCTGGAACTTCATGACCTCGTCTGGTCTCGTGTTCGAGAACGGCGAGTATGTGCACGGCGCGATGTTCGAACATCCAGTCTATGCGACCGGTCGGCCGATCACTGAGCCGTACTGGGCGCACGTCCCGGTTGGTGGAGATGAACAGTGGGTGCTGTTGCAGGCGTTCGAACGCCGGGTGCTGACCTACACACCGGGGAACCCCGATGGCTGGAAGGTCGAGGCCGGAAACGTCGGCCGGCACTACTTTGAGTGGCGCTATGGCTATCCGGTCGACCACGAACCGCCGCCGTCTGACGACACTGCAGATGACACGACGTCACCTGGTAACGGCGGCCCTCCACCGGGAACTGGCGACGACTCCGCACCGCCGCCAGGTAACGGCGACGACGGCGTTGATGACGGAATCGACGATGGAATCGATGATGGAGTGGACGACGGTGTCGATGATGGCGTTGACGATGACAACGGCGACGTTCTCCCAGAAGATCTGGATCTCGGGATTGATGCCGAGGTCAATGTCGCTGGCACTCCGGTCGTAACGGCGACAACGAACCTCAATAATCCGAGTTCCTGGGAAGGTGATGTTCGACTGGTGATGGATTGTAACGGCGATGAAGTCGATCACGCCTGGGTCAGTCTCGACCCGCAGGGGAGTGCCTCGGCCTCGCTGAGTCATGAGACCTCGGGTATTCTCTCGGTCGAGACGTGCACCGTCACGGCACTCATCGATGACGAAGAGATCGATTCCGGAACCATCGTCATTGCCGACATCCTTCCCGGATTGAGTGAGTTCATTGATCTGGATCTGGATCTCCTCGGGACCATCGAGGTCAACCTCATTGGAGCGAATCTGCTGACGCTCAATGGAACGTTGACGAACAACAGCGACGTAGATGTCGACGTGAAGCTCGAGGCGACCGATCACGACGGATGGACTGACGAGCGAACGGTGACGCTTGGTCCGGGACAAGCGACCAACTATAGCTTCGAACGGGAAGTGGGTGGATTGATCAGCATTGATCAGTACACCGTCACGGCGTCAGTGGACGATGTTGAGCTCGAGTCAGTGACGATCACCAGTGTGAGCGTTCTGGATCTCTAATTCAGCTTCAAGAGTTTGATACCAGGGGTGCCGGGCCAGTCGGCCCGGCACCGCTTGCGTTCCCGGCTGTTACGTCAGAGGGACGTGCGTCCGGGTGCGCTCCTCGTAGGCGTCCATGTCGGTGGTCTGGACGACGTACGTGGCGCTTTCGCTGGTCGAAGCGGCGGTGACATTGCCGTTCCGATCCATCGCAACGATGTTCATTGTGTTGGACCGCTCGGCGTAGGGATCCTGCAGGTGGCTGAGATCCTGCATCGCTTCGTGTACCGCATCGCCGAGGCTCTTGCCGTGGCGCATGTACATGATGACGCTGTGTGCGGTTGCGCTTCGAATCGCCATCTCGCCGCGACCGGTACAGGCGGCGCCGCCGAAGCGGTTGTCGGCATAGTTGCCCGCGCCGATGATAGGTGAATCTCCGAGCCGGCCGGGCCACTTGAAGCCCCAACCACTGGTGGAGACGGCGGTGACGATATCCCCTGAATCATCCCGGACGATGACGTTGGTCGTGCCGTAGATCTCCTTGTGAAGCATCTTTGCCCAATCGGCCACCGCCTGGTTGAAGAGCTCGTAACGATCCTCCTCAATACGCTGTTGCGACGGACCACCCTCCTCGATGCGCTTGCGCCACATCTCCCTGGCGTCGTCTGTAAGCAGTTCAGCAGGTTTGAAACCGTGATGTTTCGCAAAGAGTTCGGCACCTTCACCTGCAAGCATGACATGCGGCGTGACGTCCATGACTTTGCGAGCGATCTCGATCGGGTTCGGATACTGTTTGACGGCTCCCACGGCGCCTGAAGCCAGGTTTTTTCCATGCATGATGCTGGCATCGAGCTCGACCTGGCCGATCAGGTTCGGTATCCCGCCGGTTCCGACGCTATTGTCTTCCAGCGAATCCTCAATCAGTTTGATGGCCGCAACCGCTGCATCCAGCGCGTTTCCACCGTCACGGAGAATATCGATCGCGGCTTGTATCCCGATTCGTGCGTTACTGCTTCCGACGACGACCCCTGCCACCCGTGGTTGCTCCTCTCCCGCGCTGAGCGCGGATTCTGCGAATAGACCTGAACCGTTAAACCACGGACCGGGAGTCGTGTCACGAGTCGAGCGAGTCAATCAGCTCCAGAACCTCGTCATTCGAGGGGATGTCGCCGGCGTGATTGCCGTAGTGAGCATGGCGGACGACGCCGTACTGATCAATGATCATCACAGCTGGCATTCGGCCGAATTTGCTCAGCTTGAACTCCTGTCCGAGCTGGTCGAGCAACTGCTTGTCCGGGTCCGGAATGCCGGGGAACGGGAAGCCCTCTTTCGCCCAGTGTTTCGCCATGCGGTCCGGCCTGGTGGTCCCGATGGCGACCACTTCAGTGTTGCGAGCGGTAAATTCGGAGTAGTCCTGACGCAACTGCGCCAGATGTTTTTTACAGACCGGTCACCAGAGCCCGCGAAGCAATGCGAGGACGACGTTCTTCTCGTCCCGGTAGTCTGCGAGCGACCACTCGTTGCCGTTCGCGTCCGTGGTCTGAAGATCTGGTGCGATGGTGCCGGGTGCGTGGATGGTCATCGTGATTCTGGCCCTAACGTTGTCCCTTGCGGATACAAAGACGCAACCAACCTTATAGTTGGTAGCCTAGACTTGATTTACGCAAGATTCAGTCCGGGGCTTGATCCCGCGTGTTCTCTGCGGCCACGCTGGCGTGTTCGGTCTCAAGCACGGATTCGATATCTATGCCGAGGCTCACGATCAGGTTGGCCAGGTAGACCGCAAACGGGGTCGCAATCCATTCCCCGGCTTCTTCGCGCTCGGAACTTATTCGCTCGAGGCACGCCTCGGAGCAGAGGAGAACAACGGGTTCGTCTCGGGGATCGGAGAGGACGTCGACCGGCCATGCGGCGTAGCCGGCGTCGGCGCGATCGAACTCGGTTTCGCACAGTTCGCATCGCGCTGCCGGGAAGAAATCGAAAGCAGAACGACGCATGATCAATGGCACGGGTTCGTCACCTCCTGCCGGATGTGCTCAGCGGAACAGGTCTTTTGCAGGATCCATGACCAGTTCCTGTCCATTTGCGGCTTCACTTGCAATGAAATCATATCCGCGCAGGACGGCGACAGGGCGCCGGTCCAGTTTGCCCATCACGAGTTCGGCCGCCGAGGCGATTTCATCAGCCACCGCGATTACTGTCGCGCGCAGTTCGTAGCCGTGCTCGTCGTATTGGCCGCGATAATCGTTGAAGGGCGACATGCCAGAGACGCCGATCGCGACGTTGGTAATTCCGGCTCGCCAGGGCCGTCCAAACGAATCCGTGATGATCACGGCGATCCGGGCACCGCTGGCATCCTGCACGGCTGATCGAATCTGGCGTGCGGTCTCGTCGGGATCGATTGGAAGGAGCACGACGTAATCAGAATCCGGCGCGTTCGAGGCATCAACTCCGCCGTTGGCACAGACGAATCCGTGCGGGGTCTCGGCGATGATGACGCCGCGATCCATCCGTACGATCCGGGTGCTTTCCCGGAGTACAACCTCGATCTGGCGGGCGTCTTTTTCGTACCGTAGCGCAAGTCGCTCGGCAAAGGGTGAGGGAGTAATCGTTGACAGGTCGATGAGACGATCTTCCGCCTTCGAGACGAGTTTGTGGGTAACGACAAGGACGTCTCCGTCTTCCAGCTTGATACCGGAATGAGAGAGCCCGTCGAGGACAAGCTGCGCGGGATCTTCACCGGCGCGGGCCTCCGGGATTCCGTCTACCCCGAGAATGTGTATGTCACCTGCCATAGCGAGCGTTTGCTCCTCACAATTGCGCCGATTCGATCCCTAGAACTTCGAAATGACGTTTTCGATATCGAGCCAGATCGTAATCCGTTTTTCCCTCTGGAAGCTCTCGATCAGTTGCTCCGCTTTTTCCTGTGGATGGTACCGGCGGGCCAGACGGGCGATGTCGGCCTGGGCACGTTCGGGATCGTAATCGAGCGTCGCCCTGCCGGAAACGGTTACATAGTTGTATTTATCTTCGACGCAGACCGAGATCCTGGGATCCCGAGTGATGTTGTGTTCCTTCAGCCGTCCGGCCTCTGTGTTCATCATTATCTGGTCACCAATGAGCTCATACCACATGACCGTCTGTTGTGGTGAACCATCCTCGTTGATCGTGGCCAGAACTGCGAAATAGGTCTTGTCGAGTACCGCGCGAATCTCATCGGTGAGCATTGTTGCGTTGTGGTCCCTTCTGACGCTGCAAAGATTCCTGCCCGCGGCAGACTAGCAGATTCTGGTTGGATCTGTCCTGCAATCAGCGCAATCGCCGAAAAAGCCACACCGCGAAAACGATGAGCAGGAATATCGGAACCACGGCGAGTGGTCGGCGATCCGGCTCCAGCGAGGTGTAATCGCTCCGCTCGTCACTGACTTCTAGATACCCGATCTGACGGGGTTCGGTCTCCGGCGTCTGCGGCGATGGCTCCCGGAAGACCGGGTAGATGGTACGATCTCCGGATTCGAGCGGAAGCCCGAGGACGATATCGCTGTCATCCGGCAGTGATCGATCCGGACGGATTTTCTCGACGATCGATTTCGCGTTCACCATAGTTGCGCGCCTCTCTAGATTTTTCGGTATTCGGGGCTGAATATCGCCGCTGCTCCCACGACAAGTGTCAGCAGGATTCCCGCCACGCCGATCGTCATCGGAGCTCCGAGTTGATCAACAATCCATGATACCGGCACACTGCCGAGCGGCATCATCGAGAACGACATCATGCCCAGACTCATGACACGGCCGTGATACTCCGGCCCGGCGTTCATGATCAACAGCGTGTTGTTCATCGTCATGTATCCGGAACCGGCGCCTCCAACGACCAGGATTGCGATCAACGCGATGATGTACGACTGACTGAACGCAAAGATCATGAGGCTGATTCCGAACGTTACTCCCAGGCCGAGCTGAAGCACTCCTCGACGTTTCACGTTTCCGGCTGACGCGATCAATAGCGAGCCGATCAGTGCACCGACACCGTTGAGCGCCATCAGCGTTCCCAGGCCGGAGGCACCGACATCGAAGACGTCCTCGGCAAACACGGGCATGATCTGGACGTATGGCATTCCGAGGATGATCGGCGCGAGGGCGAGCAGGAGCAGGATTCGCAGGACCGGATGACCGCGGACATAGCTGAGGCCGTCTTTGAGTTGCTGGGCCCCGGAAAGCTTGCTCGGATGCGCGGTTCCCGGCGGAACCCAGAAGAGGGCCGTGACGGCGATGGCGTACATCGCGCCCATCAGCAGGAACACACCACCGGAACCGATCGCCGGAATGCTGATCAGCAGGCCGGCCGCGGCAGGGCCGGCGATCCGCGACATGCTCATTCCGGCGTTATTTAGCGCCACCGCGTTCATGAGCGATTCCCGCGGGATGATCTCCGCGATGTACGCCTGCCGGGCGGGCATGTTGAACGCGAACGATGTGCCCTGAATCAGCGCCATCAGGAACAGATGCCAGATCTCGATCAGGTCAGTGAGAATAAGGATTCCGATGAGTGTGACGGCGATTCC
>SLMJ01000096.1 GCA_007133615.1 Thermomicrobiaceae bacterium
ACGATAACTCGAGCAGGGAGCAGTCGGAACCCGAAACGACGGCGCCGAAGCAGGACGAGCCGGTCAGTACCTGGGGCGCCTGGCTTGTCATCGGATGTCTCGGGATTTCACTGCTCTTGGCGGGTGTGACGTTTTTCGGGGGAATTGTGTACTTGATCCTTGCTGATGAAGACGAGGATGATGTGGCGCCGGAGCCAACGCCGGTCGCCGAAGCTCCAACCCCGACGCAGGCTCCGGAAGAACCGGCCCCAACGCCAGATCCAGATCAGCCGGCGTCGTTTGGCCCTGGAATCCACACGGTCGGTGAAGATATTCAAGCGGGGATCTACTTCGCGAATCACGCCGAAGAGTTCTGCTATTGGGAACGATTGAGTGATTTCTCCGGCGAAGCCGAAGATATCATCGCCAATCAGATCTCTGATTACCGGGCGATCGTCGAAATTCAGGAGAGCGATGCCGGCTTCTCCTCCGAGCGGTGTGGGGAGTGGGAGCGCGAGGCGAATCTGGATCGGGACGACCCGACCGCAGATCTCGAGGCCGGGATCTATCTCGTCCCGAATGAGGTCGCACCCGGGCGCTGGCAGAGCGAAGCCGGCGGTGATTCGTGTTACTGGGCGCGACTATCGGGTTTCACGTCAGATCTGGATGACATCATCACCAACGGGTTCGGTCAACCAGACCCGATTGTCGAGATTCGCGAGGATGACGCGGGCTTCGAATCATCCGAATGCGGGACATGGGTCTATCTTGGCGAGTGATCTGCCAGTTCCGTGGTCCGACACTCAGTCCGCCGCCTCAAGCATTTCCCGGGCCTGGCGCTCGATCCATTCACGCAAGGTGTCCGGCTGGATCACCTGGCAGTACGCACCGTAACTGAGAACCCAGCGCGCGAACTCTTCGGTAACCGGAAGATGCAGCGAGAAACGAACTCGGCCGTTATCAAGCCATTCCACTTCCTGCGTCGGATGCCAGTTCTCCTCAGCAACCCAGTGCGCGGATTGGCCGTCGAAGATCAACTCGATATCTTCTGCGGGCTGGTCCGGAATCCGCGTAATCCCCCAGCCTTCAAGCAGGAAATCCTCGACATCAAACTCCGGATCGCGCTCGAAGCTGTAGTCAGTCAGGTCCAGCCGCCGGATACGGTCGATCTTGAAAATGCGCACGTCCTCGCGAAGGTGGCACCAGCCGACCAGATGCCAGGATTGCCCCGTTGGCAGCACTACATAGGGGTCGACGCGCCGTTGCGTGATGCTGGACGGACGCGACGCCGGAACATACTCGATCTCGACACTCATCCGGCTGGCAACGGCCTGATAGATCTCGGTCAACAGGTTTTCACGGTGTTTGTCACGCACAGCCGGAGGCGGCATCATCGTGCCGCTTCTCAGGAGCGGAGCAAGTTCGTCCGGCATGATCGAGCTCAACCGCGCAAGGGCTGCGGAGAGGTCTTCCTGAGGAATACCGACCATTCGCCGGCCCGCCTCGGCAGCCAGGTAAATCGCCAGCGCTTCGGACAGTGTGTAGGAAACGGACGGGAGACTGGGAATCCGGTCGAAATAGTATCCACCACCACGTTCGTAACGCAGATCGAGCTTGAGCCCGTGGCGAATAACGTCCAGATCTTTGGTGATCTGTCGCTCGGAGACTTCGAAATCCTGTGCCAGCCCGGCCCGCGTCCACATCCGTGGGCGGGCGCTGATCCTTGAGACAATTTCGAGGATCCGCGATGCTCGCTGCGATTCCGGATACCGTGTTCCCATGTCACTCCACTCTTTCCGTTCGAACCAGTTCGCTACACTCCAGCCTACGCGTGGAACGGGAACCCTCTGGTTCACCCGGCGTTCGTCCCCGCCGAACCGCCGACAGTCGCGCACCGAGGTCCCTGTCGAGTGCTAGGATTTACCGGTCAGGCCCGTGTCGCGCGTTACACCCTGCTGCAGGCAGGATAGAAAGCACTATGTCCGGCAAAGTCGCTATCCTCGGTGTACAAGTCAATAATCGCACACGGGACGAGACTCTGCATCTTCTCTCTGCGTGGCTCGTGACCGATTCGCCGCAGATACACCAAATAGCCACCGTCAACCCTGAATTCATCATGATGGCACGGCGAGATTCCAGTTTTGCCCGGGTATTGCAGTCAGTAGACATGGCAACGCCGGACGGTATCGGCGTCCTGCTCGCTGCGCGAGTTCTGGGGCATCGGCTTCCGGAGCGCCTGACCGGGGTCGATCTCACTGAGATCCTCGCCAGTATGGATAACCCGCGACCGAATCTCTATCTCCTCGGCGCGGCTCCCGGAGTTGCAGAAGAGGCTGGTATGCGTCTGAAGATGCGTTTTCCGGGCGTGCAGATCGCCGGAGCATTCAGCGGCGCCCCAGACGATGACACGGTTCCGGAGATTCTCGGGCGCATCCGGGCATCCGGTGCAGATACATTGCTGGTGGCATTTGGCGCGCCGGAACAGGACAAATGGATTGCCCGGCACCGCCAGGAACTTGCCGCATGTGGCATAGTGATAGCAATCGGCGTCGGCGGAACCTTTGACTACCTTTCCGGACGGGTGCCACGTGCCCCTCGACTGATCCGCCGAATCGGACTTGAGTGGCTTTATCGCCTGATTCGTCAGCCCTGGCGCTGGCGCCGCCAACTGGCATTGCCGCAGTTTGCCGCGCTGGTGTTGTGGGAACGGCTCACCGGGAAAGGCAAAGCGTCCGTCACCAGTCATGGCAGCACCGATAAATGACTCCCAGCGTTGTGCAATTCATAAAGATGTTGAAACCCGGCTCCGCTGTAGCAAATGCGGCACGCCAATCTGTCCCCGTTGCATGGTCTCAACACCGGTCGGCTACCGGTGCCCGGATTGTGCCGGCGTGAGAGGCCTTCCCTCCCAGCCAACTCAGATGAGCACATTGATCAAGGCCGGCGTGGTCGGCGCGCTGATCGCCAGCCTGGTCGGCGTCGTCTGGGGGTTCTATCCAAACTGGCAGTTCTACCTGGCGCTGGTCCTCGGATTCGGCGTGGCCGAAGGGATGGCCTGGACCGCGAACTACAAGCGCGGCCGGGATCTGCAACTGGCGGCAATCGCCTGTGTGGTTCTTGGAGCTGCGGTTTCCCGCTATTTCATCGGCTACAACCATCCGTTCCTTGGATTCGAGGACATGCTGAACAACGCACTCGATCCAGGCATCACCAACACGTTCCAACTGCGTCTGATGCCGGACATCCTGTTTCTGATCCTTGCCGGCGCCATTCCGTTCGTCCGATTCAGGTAGCTGGTGAGTCATGAATGCCGAGCGTAGGCAATTGACCGACATACTGCAGCGCATCAGCGATTACCGCTTTCTGGTGGTTGGTGATCTCTATCTGGATAGCTATATCTACGGGCAGCCGGCACGGGTTTCCCGGGAAGCCCCGATCATGGTGCTGGAAGAGACCCGGAGAGAGAACCTGCCCGGTGGTGGCTGCGCCCCTGCTCTGGCGCTGGCGAAGCTCGGCGCTGACGTCCGGCAAGTCGGCATCGTCGGTTCAGATCCGGAAGGCAATGTCCTGTCCGATCTCATGATCGGCGCGAAGATCGACGTCTCCGGGGTGCTCTGCGACAAACAACGGCCGACGACAGTCAAGACCCGGGTCGTCGCGGAGGGTGCATTCAACGTCTTCCCGCAACAGGTTTCCCGTATTGATCGGCAGGATCGAACTCAACTTGATCAACAGATTGAAGCGGAACTTATCGAACAGATCCGGGCCGCTGCGGATTCAGTCGATGCAATTCTGATCTCCGACTACCGCAGCGGAGTGGTCACGCCGAACGTGATCGAGGCAGTCCGAAACAGCAATCGGTTCTCAACCGTCGACTCGCAGGGTGCGCTCCGGGACTTCGCTGGACTGGGGTTGATCAAATGTAATCAGGCAGAGGCCGAGCACGTGCTCGGGCAGCGACTATCGACCCCGGATCAACGCGAAGCACTGCTGACGCAACTGCATCGGGAACTGCAAAGCTCCCGTCTGGTCGTTACCCTCGGCGGCGAAGGGGCAGCGATCAGTAGCGATACGATCGGCTACCGGGAAGTGCCTCCGCCGGATCGCCAGCAGGTGTTCGATGTCACCGGGGCCGGTGACACAGTAATTGCGATACTCACTGCAGCAATCACTGCCGGGGCAGATGACCTGCAATCACTTCATCTCGCACAGGTCGCCGCCGGAGTCGTGATTTCCCGGTGGGGCAACGCTCAGGCATCTCTGGACGACATCGTTGGCGAGCTCGATCATAGTGGAGACACCAGTGCATCATGACACCGCAATCATCAGGACCAATCATCGTTGACCGAGGTGGCCCGGGCTGTCTCATTTCTCTCATCTGGTTCTTCTTCGTGGGATGGTGGCTTTCGCTCGCCTGGATCCTGCTCGCCTGGGTGTTCATCGTCCTGATTATTACGATGCCCATCGGCCTGGCAATGATGCACAGGGTCCCGCTGATCGCCTCGCTCAGACCTCCCACACGCGAGTACGTTATCGCCACACAGGGAACGGCGACGACCATTCAGGAGATCCAGCGCCCACAGCAACCATTTCTGCTCCGTGCGATCTATTTCATCTTTGTCGGATGGTGGCTCTCGCTGGCGTGGGTACTCGTCGCCTGGTTCGCAACCGGTACGGTCATCCTCCTGCCGCTGGGTATCTGGATGATGAACCGGATCCCCGCCGTGACAACCCTGCAGCGATACTAACCCGGTAACTCTCAACCTACGGCCCGACGCGGCTTGCTGCGCGGGATTACCGGCACCAATCAAAGAATGCCCGCCGGTTATGTTGACCTATGCAGGGTTTTTCCGTTCAGGCCGTTACAAAACAGTTAAATCACTATGACTATGCGCAATACCTGTGGTAGTCTCGCCTGCATCGAAGGCCGGAGTATTCGAGACTCATGGGCGCCAGCCCATGCGACGGTACCTTCATGGGGCACGGTGAATGTCAATCCGAAAACCTCACAGACACGTCCCGGAAATCCTCGAGAGTATTCCGGACGGTGTGCTGCTCGTCGACACAGATGGGATCATACGCTTCGCGAACCAGAGCGCTCTGGAGATGTTTGGTTACGAGCGTGAAGAACTACTTGGGCATCCGGTCGAGATACTCGTTCCGGACCATCTCCGCGGCGCACACCTCGCCCAGCGACAACGATATGCACAGGCCCCGCGGTCGCGCCCGATGGGAGCGGACCTCAATTTGCACGCGGTTCGGAGAGATGGTTCAACCTTACCAGTTGACATCAGCTTGAGTCCGCACCATGGCGACGACGAATTCTGCGTTATCTGTACCGTCAGAGATGCTTCCCGACACAGACAGATCGAACTGACACTCCGCCGTCAACAGATGCATTTCGAGCTTCTCCACCTTGCGACACGGGTGGCAAACGACGCGGACTCCGCCGACGAGGCGATCCAGACAGTGATCGACCAGATCTGCGATTTCCTCGGCTTCGACGTCGGACACGCATACGTGTCGACATTTGCCGACGAATCTCGCTCTTACTCGATCAAACGCTCATGGTTTCTGTCGGACCCGGCGAGGTTCATCCCGTTCCGCGAGGCAAGTGAACAGATCTTCTTCCAGGCGGGTATCGGTCTACCTGGTCAGGTTATGGAGACCGCCAATCCGCAATGGGTGGAGGATGTCCTGCAGCGGAGCGATTACCTCCGGCAGAGTGTCGCGCGCCAGGCCGGCTTACGAACTGGAATCTTTGTGCCGCTGCTCGTTCGGCGACAGGTTGCCGCAGTCATGGAGTTCTATTCCTCGGGTGTACTATCTCGGGACGACGAACTTCTCGACATTCTGACCCAGATCGGGACGATTCTCGGTCGGACGATCGAACGAAAACAAGCACGCGAGAGATACCAGCGTGAAGCGCACTTCAACCGCCAGATCCTTGAAGCGGCGGGCGATGGCATTCTCATCGTTGACAGGGGCGGAGAGATCAAGTTTGCCAATCAGCGCGCACTGGCTTTCTTTGAGCATTCCAGTTCCGATCTTATCGGCGCGCACATCGGCGACGTTCCCAGATGGACAGTCGAAAAATCGTTTGAGGACTTCCCAACGGCCGGCCATCCATTGCATCACGTACTCGACAGTGGAGAACCGCACTTCGATGTGGAGATGCGAGTATTTCGCCCTCGCTCCGGCGCGATAGATCTGTCGTTCAACCTTGCACCAATTCAGTCATCCGAGGGGGAGATCGAATCTATCGTGCTTTCCGTCCGGGATGTCACTGACAGGAAGCGCGCTGAACAACTGCTCGAAGATCAGCGACGCGTCCTCGAGCGCGTCGTTGAAGGAGAGTCGTTGAACGCGGTTGGCCGGGCCCTGGCCGATATGATCAAACGACAGCTTCCGATTGCCGCAGTCGCGCTCTATGCTCAATGCAACGATGGTAATGATCTGGAACTTCTAGCGGCGTCCGGATTTTCAGAAGACATGGAGCAATTCCTGTCCAGAGCCTCGCTTGAACATAACGAATTGCCCTGCATTTCGGCCATAAGATCCGGCAGGCCAGCCATACACCACTACCGTGAGCACTCGATTCCCACGGAAATCATCGAGTTCCTCCATCAGTCCGGTATCACGACCTGCTGGTCGTTTCCTGTCAATTCGTCAGACGGGCAATCGGTCGGGGTATTCTGTATGTACCTGACAACGGAGATCGAGCCGAGTGACAAAGACGGAAGAATCATTGACACGGCCATCGGCCAGGCGCAACTGGCGTTTGACCGGATCCGGGCAGAGCGTCAGCTCGCAAAGCAGGCCCTGTACGACCCGCTAACCGATCTGGCAAACCGCTCTCTGCTGACGGACCGCATTGAGCAGGCTCTGAGACGAAGTAGACGGACAGACGAAGACATCGCGCTGCTGTTTCTGGATCTGGATCAGTTCAAATCGATCAATGACGGTCTCGGCCATCATGCCGGCGATGAACTGCTGGTGGCTGCCGCCGATCGGTTCAGGCAGGCAGTTCGCGCTGAAGACACCATTGCCAGATTTGCTGGTGATGAGTTCGTCATCCTCATGGAGAGGCTTCGGAGTAGACAGGACGCAATTGACGTAGCAGAGCGGATAAGCGAAGCGTGTCGAACTCCCGCAGTAATCGCCGACCTGGAGATTCAGATTACGTGCAGCATAGGGATTGCGTTCAACGAACGAGGAACTGGTTCGAGCGACGAATTGCTGCGACACGCAGACCAGGCTATGTATCGGGCCAAGTCTCGCGGGCGCGGCGAGATCGCGGTTTTCGCTGAAACGACGGACTCTTCCCGGTTGCCTCCTGTCCTTCTGGAAACCCGATTACGTCAAGCGATCGAGCAGCAATCGTTTCACCTGGTCTTTCAGCCAATCATGTCGCTTCCTGACAATGGGATCTTCGCATTGGAAGCGCTACTGCGCTGGCATGATCAGGATCTGGGTAATGTGCCGCCAGCGCTGTTCCTGCCAGTAGCCAGGCGGCTGCGTATGACCAACAGCATTACTCGATTCGTGCTTCAGGAAGCATGTCGGCAGGTCGCCGCCTTTAATCGGGACCATGGGACGGACATCTCGGCTGCGGTCAATGTGTCGCCGGAGGATCTGGAAGATCCCGGTCTGCTCCACGACATACAACAGGCATTGAAGAACTCCGATCTCTCGCCGGACAAGTTGATAATCGAGATCACGGAGGAAGCAATCGTCCGAGAAGTCGAAGCGGCGCGAGAAACGCTCCGTCAGCTCCGCTCACTCGAGATCGACGTGGCGATCGATGACTTCGGCACCGGCTACTCGGCACTTACGTATCTGAACGTGTTCCCAATAAGCAGCATCAAACTGGATAGATCGTTTATCGCTGGGCGTGAAGCGTCCGAGGAAGTTGCCTCAGTAATTCAGGGGATCATTCAGTTGTCCCACTCAATCGGCATCTCGGTCGTTGCAGAGGGAGTCGAAACCCCCTCTGACGAAGAGTTCGTCAGGGCAATCGGCTGCAATCTGGCTCAGGGATTCTATTACGCTGTTCCTCAAGGAGTGGACGCCGTTGAATCGCTGCTCAATCGTTACCGTTAACCGCTCAGAGCGATTTTCCGTCCCGTCCAGCTATTGAACACGCGACGTTACGTTGGCCATCGCCGACCTCGCGAAGGTCAATGTCACATCACGGGGCACGATATGGCCACTCCCACACCAACTTGACAGGGACCAATCTGAAGACTCTAGACCTACGGGCCGACCCGGCGCCAACCGGAATCGGACTGCTCCGCTCGCAGGAACGCCACGATGATCTCCCGGAGCGGACTCTCGTCCCAGTCAACGCTGTCGCCGAGCGCGCCAGGCTCGAATCGGAGTTCATAGCGGAACTGCCGCGTGTCCCAGAGCACGGCCTCCGGGAATGCATCCTGGTCCGGGCCGGCCAGAATCACGGTCAAATCCCCGATCAAACGTCGTTCTGTTTGCCACGTCATCGGCCAGTCATCGCCCCGGCTCTGTTCGTGGGAGAAACCGCGAGACGGCGCCACCAGCAACTCCAGCAATTCACCGTCATGATCAAGTGAATAGAGCTCGCCGATACCATCTTCGTGATCAAGACGTGTAATCAACTCCATCTGGCCCGCAAGATCCGGGGGTGGGTCCAGTTGCTGTGCCCCGAGATCAAACCCGTTCGGCCGGCTAAAGACCTGCGGATCATAACGGTCGTGGCGGTGGATATGTAGCCACCGTATCTCCGGTACGTTCGAATGCCAGCCAAGCTGTCGATCCTGCAATCGATACCGGGTTCGAACGATGTTGCCGTCTTCGATATCAACTTCAATCATTCCGTCGACCGCCTCAGCTCGTGGAACCAGTGCGGCCGCGCGCTGAAGCTCCTCGCGGACCTCGAGCTCTCCGGATAGCGTTACGCTGCCCTCGTCGGGAATATCATCAAGATGATCACGCAGTATGTTTGCGGTAGTCGAGGGCTCCCGCCGGGCCATCATGATCTCGAGCGGCAACGTGTCCCATCCGGTGAGGCTTCCGACCTCACGCCAACCGCGATGATCCAGATACCAGCTCCTGCCATCGTAGATATACTGCAGGATTTCGTTGCCGTTCATTGTCTGAACATTGACGTTCTCAACGTAATTTCCGGACATTGAATTGGCCTCGATCCGGCGTAGATCCCACTGCATAAGCGACCCGGTATCCTCCCGAAGATCGGTCGAAACCAGCATCCGGATATCCCTCATTTCGCCAGTTCCGTATGGGCCCACCGTCGCGAGAAACTCCTCAACGGGTATCGGGAGCGCCAGGTCCGGTTCATCCGTCGTGAGGTCGACCATCAGAATCTGGTTTTCATGGCAATTGACGATGATTTCGCCATGAATCTCATGGTCTGGAAGATCCTCGGCCGAACGTCGGAAGACGACAGAGAGTCGATCGAGTTCCGGTCCCTCAGACGCTTCGCTCCGTCCCATCCGCTGGATCTCGACGTCGTCAATCCGCCACCGCTCGCCGTATTCGCTCTGACGTGTCTCAAGATAGTCGATAACCTCACCGGGGTCGGTCATCTGCCCGCTTTCGTGGACAATGAAGTTGTGCAGAATCTGCTGATCCATGCTGGGATAGGTCGTCGTCATCGCTGAGACTGCACCGGTTTCCGGGAACATTGACGCCAGCGCCTCAACGTCTCCCGCGTTCACGGCGCCAACCCAGGAATTCAGAACCCGTGCGGCGTCGCCTGGTTCACAAGCAATCTCGTTGTCGCGATCTTCAGACTCAGTGGGAACGATCGTTGGGGTTGCATGCTCGGCAACTCCGTCCGGAGAGGCATCCGCATCTGGTTCCTCATCGCCGGACGGCCAGAAGAGAAACGCCAGCAGCAGAATAAACAGGGCAATTCCGATCAGATCCCGAGTTCGCCGTTGTCCTGCGGTCATAATGCAACCCGATCGCGAGCAGGGCGGGCGGTCCAGATTGTCTGTAACCGATGTTCGGAAATGCTAGCGTTTTGCGCTAACGCGTGAGAAGCCGTAGCCACCACCGGCGGTCGGCGTGCTGGCCTGATTCGAAATCGATGTTCGATCAGCAGAGAGCGCGTTCGCCATCTCGATCAGCTCATCGAGATCCCAGTCGTGCTCCGCAGATACATCGTCCCGGTCGATTGCAATAACAAAGAGGTAGCGACCATCATCCCAGATCGCGTCGGTTGGATACCCGGCAAAGTGCCGATACGCCCAGACCATGGTTCCCCAGTCGTATTCAGCATGCGCATTCGTCCAGGAATCGTCGATGCTCTGCGGAACGCTCTGTGGGTCGAGTCCGCCACGTGAGGGCCGGACGTAAAGGTCCATTTCAACATCGTTCCAGGAAATGCGGTACAGCTCTTCGGTCTGATCATCCCGTACCGTGAACGAGATCAGATTCAGCTTATCCAACTCCTGATCTGGAACGTTAAAACGCTGCTCACTTCGCTCGATCTCCGGAAACCGGGGCTCAGCGTCGAGAGCGAAGCGCGACTCATCCACGTCTTGCGTCCGGCTCGCTTCGAGGATCTGAAACTCCGGCCGCAGGTGTTTGCCGTTGATCGTGTCTTGTCGAACAGCAACAGACTGGAGCACACCGGATGAAAGCGTCAATTCGAGTTGCCGTTCCCTGGCGCCGATCTCGTCATCAGTATAGTCCTCGGTGATTCGGAGCGATGTCACGTCGTTGACATTACCGCCGAAATCGCGCAAGACCGTCGCAACCTCGCCAAACCACGGGATTACCAGGTCGATCTCGTCCGGCAACAGGATCTCGTCGTCGGCGTCCCCGGACACTGGCCAGCCACGCTTGTCAATCTGCCAGCGGTTGCCGTCGTTAACGTAGGTGACGAGCGATTCTCCCTCGAGCGTTCTCACCTCGGCGTGTTCTACCTCAGCCCCATCGTCCAGGATCGCTTCAGTCCAGCCCAATTCCCAGAGCGACAAGGCTCCACCATCCGGGCGTGATTCCGCCATGACCCGTGCCCGGATCGTGCGTGATTCGCCAGATTGCAGATCGTCCATCACAGAGAGGAAATCGCTCGCACCGATTTCCGGATCCTGTTGCCCGGGATGCTCCTGGATATCCCAGGAAACCAGCGATTCGGTTTCACAGTCGATAACAACCCGTCCGTGCGCCAGCGACTGGGGCTCGTCATCGCTGGACCAGTCCACTCCGGAGACGATAATCATGCTCATCTCCGGATTCTCGCTTTTCCAGTCCTGATACATCTCGATCGGCGCGGCACCGTGCCAGTTCCGGTAATGCTCGGCGGGAAAGGCCTGTAGTACATTCCAGCGTTCGCCGGCTTCATACCGATTCTGCAGGAACTCCAGCACCTCTTCAGCGGATGTGAGGATCTCCCCACCATGCTGCATCAATGCGTCCTCGGTCATCACAGGAGGGGGTGCGTCATCAGCTTCTTCGCTGGAATCAGGGAGCATTGCTGCAAGTTCATCGAACTCGCCGGCGTTGTAGAGTCTCACAAACCGGTCGAAATGGGCTTTCCCATCGACCGCCAGGCAGGTTGTCTGCACCGCGTCATCTTCGGCCTCGGCAACCATCTCGTCGTCAGCATCATCGTCGGGAGTCGGCTCCGGGGTCGGTGTCGGCTCGTCATCGTCAGCAGCAGTGGTTTCCGCGGCCGAAGGGGATGCGACATCATGCTCGCGGGTATCGCCCTCGGTGATCAATCCCCAGACCCAGATTCCAATCAGTCCCAGCACAACGACACCGACCAGAGCCCCGATCTCCAACATCGGCGCCCGCTCCGGCTCATCCTTCTCGACCTCGAGTTCGCCGATGAAAACGCCATGAATGAGCGAAAAATGATGCTGCCGTTCCTGTGCCGTTAGTGACTGCTGGTTGATAACGTCAGCCAGGTCTTCGGAGAGCCGTCTCGTGTTCTGAACATCCAGTTCTTCCCCTAACGATTGCAGGGCCCACTGGATATGTGAGGACATCAACGAGGCCGGCAGACGCAGTGCTTCCGACGCCGATACTGTCTTGAGCTCAGCACCGAAATGAATCCCCAGCACTTCCCGCCGGTCGGCCGGAACGGCCGCCAGGGCTGACGTGATCTCGTCGAAGCCACTTACGACCGGTGGAGCGCTGGCCGACCCGGTGGTTGGGTCATGATCCTCACGCGTCCGGCTGGGAATGTAGCGGGAGACAGTTCGGAAGACCCGACTGGCAAGCGAATACTCTCTCCAGAACACTTCAGATGCCCGGGAGAACAGCCACCCGCCAAATGACCGGTCCTGTCCGGCAAACCGCTGCAGATCTTCGGGAAGTCGCGCGATCAGATCTCGCATCATCCGCTCTGCGGTTGCGGGGTCCGCCGTACTGAGCAGGAAGTACCGATAGAGCCGATCAGCCCAGCGCTCGTAGAGCAGGGTCATCGACCGCATCTCACTTGCGGCGTCGACCGCGAGCATCTCATCAGATGGCCCGCGCTGGCCGCTATCATCACTTGGTTCGAAGAATCGCCTGGGTCGGCTCATTGCTTTAGCTCAGACGCAAGAGAGTGACGGATTGATCAAGAACTTACTATTACAACGATACCAGATGCCCGCGTTGCCGCGTTCACGATTCCATTATGTCACCCCGATAGCTGCGAGGGTTCCAGGCGTCAATGAATTCCACACTCGCGTCGGCATCCAGATGGGATTGGAGACAGGTGACGAGATACTCACCCGCCTCACGGACGGTCTGTGCTCCACTCTTGTGCATTGCTTCGGCAACGATAACCAGTTGTCTGGTTCCGGGAGTGATCTTGCCCTTGTCCGACTGCCGCCAGGCCCAGCGCCGGGAGATCAGATCCGGCGTGTCGTCAGCAAAAATGACTTCGCCGGCAGGGATCTCATCCGGCTCTGCGGCGTTGATAGGCCAGAATCGCTCCTCTCCCGTTGCGTACCGGACCTCGCAGAATCCCTCTACCCGTGCCAGATCGAACGGGGCGACCGGGATCATGTGGCGCAGCGCTGCGGCGTTTCCCAGATCAACCAGTGCGGAGATGCGCGGCATTGGTTTCTCGTCCACTATCCGGCGCATGAGCTGTTCGGTCGCACAGGGGTATCGATTCGGCTTGAGGCCCATGCGCGAGTACGCCTCACGCCACGCGGCAATCGACGGCTGCCGAGCGATCGCGCTGCGGTCTGGACAATGCTCCGCAATCAACCGTACGCTCTCGGCCAGCGACGATTCGATTTCCGGATGCTCGGCGAGATTCTGGAATGAATCCACCCATACGACGGCTGCATTAATCTCCGGGAAACGCTCGACGATCTCCGGATGATAGCCAAACCACATGTCGCTACTCCCGCTTGACCTGAACGTTGCATTATGCGCGGGACGATAGCCAGCCCCGGGATACCTGTCAATCCAACGGGATCAAATCTCCGGGCCCGCCCCATTCGATGCCTGGTGCAGGTAACGTTGTTGGCCCACCTGGTGAAGATGCAACTCCGGGAAGAATCCGTTGGAACCGTGTCGCTCGGGTTCCAGCGTAACTGTTTCCGTCACGCCCGGCTCACCCTGCGGTCGCTCCATGAGTTCCCAGAGAACCCGTCCATCCATGTGGTCTGGAATTTCGGCGCCGAGCAACGCCAGAATCGTCGGCGCGATATCGATCGCCCCGGCTGGCGTGTCGCTAGCCGCTCCAGCCCGGAAGTCCGGACCGTTGAAGCTGGCCACTGCGTGTAACTCATACGGCGAAGCGGATCCGTGTGTTGATCGAAGTGCGGCATGCTCGGTCATCGCCGCAACCGTCCCCGGCGCACCGAAATCGTTCGGAGCCTCACTCCAGGCCGGGCTCACCGCCAGCAGTGGCGCGCGTTCACTGACTTCGTCGCCCCAGATAGAACTGAACGGAAAGACACCAGCGTTGTTCGAGGCGATGGTATCCCGCGCGAAGATAGCCCCTGTCCAGGGCTGCTCCTGAAGCCACCCGATCAGCCAGCTGAGTTCTTCCGGCGTCGGCACACGTTGTGATGAATCAGCGTAGATGTAGTCAGATGCGGTGAGCAATGGTGGCATTCCGGGCATGCGCTGCCGTGCTCGATCCAGATGTTCAGCCAGCGTTCGCCGGGCGACCACGGTCGAGTGGCCATGATCCGACAGGTGGATGATGTCGAACTGGTCCCGGATACCGCGGCGCTCCATACCGTCCAGGACGTGCTCCAGAGCATCGTCGCAGCCTTTGAGGGCTGTCTTCGTCTCAGGCGCCGCGACGCCAAAGTAATGCAGGCTTGAGTCTGGTTCGGCGAACCAGAGGACGATCACCTCAATCTCATCGTCATCGAGGAATATGTCCGTCACTGCCCGTGCAGCGTATTCGACGTGTGACAAATGCGGCGGATCTCCTCGCTCCGGCACCTCGCCAACCTTGTCCCGAAGCGAATACAGATCAGCCCGTCCATAGGCCGAGTTGGTATTGACCACGCGATACGGAAAGTTACGGTTCCAGATGATCCCGGCGCCGGACGTCGAGGTCGACGCGATGGCCAGACGCTTTTCCCGACCATCGATGATGTCGCCCAGCGTCGGGACGGCGACTCCCCTTCCGTTGGCGAATTGATCCAGCGCCTGAAGATGACGATAGTCGCCGGTGTTGATGATTCCGTCCTCGGTTGCACCATGCTGTCGGAACACATTCGCGACGATCCCGTGTTTACCCGGCATGCAACCGGTAGCGAGCGTCGTGAGATTCACCCGGGTGTGCGTCGGATACACCGCATGGTACTGCTCGATCCGGGTACCTTCGGTTCCCAGCTGCGCAAACGTCGGCATAAGCTCCGGATCGAACTGGTCCGGTCGCAGGCCATCCGTTCCAACGATGAGGATGCGGCGGTTCGCAGAGCTGGTCATCGGTTCGCCTCTCATTTGCTCACGACACGGTCGCGACGTCTCTCGCAAACGTTGATTTCTGCACCGGACTTGACCCACCCGCAGCACAATCCGTGCACCGGATCACGCCATCCGTCACCGATTCCAGAGTTAACCGGTTCCAGGCTGACCTGGGATCATGAGGCTGTTGAGGAAAGATTGGCGTCCTGTTAAGACCGCGATCCGAAAGGGGGTTCGTCCGGTCAGCGGACGTACCCCTCGCCGATCAGCCAGTCGGCGCCCTGGACCGGATCGTCGAATGTCTCGATGATGTGTCGCGGCTCGTGCTCGAGTTCACCGATCGCCTTGAACAAGGCGTACCAGTTCATCTGGCCGATTCCGGGCGGCCAGTGGCGGTCAGCATCGCCATCGGTATCCTGCAGGTGCAGGTGCGCCAGCAGCGGCCCGGCGAGTCGCACCCAGTGGTCCGGTGATGCCCCACCAAGTCGGCTGGAGATGAACGCGTGGCCGGTATCCAGGCTGAGACGCACAGACTCGCTGTCAAAAGACCTCACCATTTCCAGCAAACGATACGGATTTCGGTCGTAAAGGTTCTCGATGACGATCGTGCAGCCAATTTCCTGAGCACGCGGGAGAATCGCTTCAACCGTCGCCCGGATCGAGCCGAACTCGTCGGTCAGACCAAGCACGCTTCTGGGTGGTTCATAAGGGTTTGTTCCCAGATAGCGAGTCGGGCTATGGATGACCATGTGGGTCGCGCCAATCTCGGCTCCAAACTCCAATCCGCTCTTCAACCGGTCGACGACAACCTCGCGAATCTTCAGGTCATTCGCGCCGGTCGGCAGATCGATGAACGGCCCATGAATACCCCGGATGCCGGTGTGGCCATCGAGCAGAGAGTTGATCTCCTTCGCAGCATCGCTCCAGCCACGATCGAGCAGGCCAGGATTCGCCGGATCCTGCAGCTCGATCGGCCGGTGCTCTGCCATGATGAAGTTGTGATACTGCTTCAGACGTTCGGCGTTGAGCGACGCACCGACAACGGCTGGTACTGGCTGACTCATATGGTTCAGAACCTTTCCGGGAGTGTGAAACGGATCACTTGCAGAAAGGCCATCTTCCGGCAGTGCTGCGGGGCCGTCAATGCCGATCAACAGAAAGACACCGGGGCAACGTTTGTTGCCCCGGCGCCGGAGGAGGAGATATGTGCGAAATCAGAACTACGAACTCATGCTGAAGTTTTGCGGGCGGAAATCCATGTAGAAGAACGAGTACGGATTCCACTCGACGTGATCGCGAATGGCGTAGTTCTCCATCGGGATGTAGAGGACAGTCCCTGGAGCTTCGTCTTCCCAGATATCGAGTAACTGCTGGAACATCTCGAATCGCTGGTCATGATCGAGGGTGCGACGCATCGCTTCGCCGGTCTCATCGAACTCCTCGGTCGCATCCCAGTAGGATTCGCCATCTTCCCAGGTGGCCGGTCCCATCCGTGGCCAGGTTTCCGGTCCCCAGCGAAGCCAGAATGCGCCGTCCGGGTCCGCAGTAAACGATGAGTTCGACCACGTCCGGGACGTCATCTCCTGGAACGAGACATCCGTCAGACTCTCGACGACCTGCTGCGACGCATTGATGCCGACTTCCCGCCACATTTCGACGATCGCTTCTCCGGCCACCACTTCGTTGGTGTAGTAGTCGTTGTTGCAGAAGTAGATGATCTCCTCGCCATCGTATCCGGCTTCTTCGAGGAGCTCGCGGGCCCGGTCTGGCTCGTACGGGGTATACGGGCGTTCTTCGTTGAACATATCGCCGTACTCTTCGAACTGGTGACTCCGCATAAGCACCGCGCGTCCACCCCAGAGCGCATCCACGAGCAGTTCCCGGTCGATAGCGTAGTTCATCGCCTGCCGAATCCGCTTGTCGTCCATGTGCGGGTGGAACGTGTTGTAGACGAGTACATGGCAGTTCGCCAGAGGAATGCTGCTGACGTACACCTGATCGGTTTCCTCCAGCGTGTCAACCTGATCAGGCGCGACGTTCGTGATGATATCTGCTTCGCCGCTGGCGATCGCCGCCACTCGACCGGCGGTTTCAGGAATGACGCGGAATTCCAGGACATCTGATGCAGGTGGACCCATGAAGTAGTCCTCAAAGGCTTCCATCACCAGTTCGTTGTCCTGGCTGAGACTGACGAATTTGTATGGCCCCGTGCCAACCGGATTCAGCGCGAAATCATCCGGACCGACTTCTTCAAAGTAGTCCTTCGGAAGGATCCAGGAGCACCAGGAGCAGAGCCGGTTCTCGAGGATCGGGTCGGGCTCTTCAGTGACGATCTGAACAGTGTAATCATCGATGACTTTGACTTCGGAAACGGTGCCGACATAGGCAGCGGCAGCGATCAGGTCGTCCGGCGTGTCGACCAGCATTCGGTCGAATGTGAACTTGACATCTTCCGCGGTCATCGGATCGCCATTGTGGAACGTAACGTCTTCCCGGAGCTGAAATTCGATGGTCAGGTCATCAACACGTTCCCAGGACTCCGCCAGCATCGGGTTCAGTCCGAACCCGGCACCGGGAGTGTCTCCGGACATGAAATCGCGCTCGATCAGGTGGTCGAAGAGCGAGTATGTGACGCGGGTACCGACGTTCGAAAGATGCAGGTACGGATCGAGTGAATCGGGTAGACCCTGCACCGCGACAACCAGCCGGGAGCCATCGGCGCCCGTATCATCCCCGTCATCGGTGTCCTCGTGGTCGTCAGATTCTTCTTCAATTGGCTCCCCGTCAACATCGTCATCAGAATCAGCGACATCATCGGAACTGTCGTCTGAATCCGCAGCCGCCCCGGCTGCGTCGCCATCGTCGGCGGCTTCGTCCTCGTCACACGCAGCCAGCAATCCGGCAGCGGCAACGCTCACGCTGCTGACGCCCAGCACCCGCAGCAACTGCCGCCGCGTCAGACCAGCCCGCATCAATTGCAGTCCGCGCTCGGCAAGCTTCGTTTCGTGACTCATCAGGGACCCTCCTCGAGTGGATCGAATCGGAACATCCGGCACATCCGCGTGCCTCTGGTTTCCGAGTTAACCCGGTTCCGAGCGAGTCCTGATTAGCACGGTGTTGCTGATTGGTTGGGGAAAGGTGAAGAAGCAGGATTTCCCATTGGGAAGCACAGGAAGAAGCGGCGGATGAACCGCCGCGCTACCTCACCGGTGGGGTTGTAAATGAGTTCATTCCTCGGACAGGTTATGCGCCCGTAGATCCATGTAATAGAAGGAATACGGCGTCCAGTTCACACCCTCCCGGATACCGTAGATCTCGTGCGGGATGTAGAGCACGGTTCCGGGCGCCTCTTCCTCGAAGATGTCGAGCATCGTCTGGTAGGCGTCGAACCGGAACTCCTCGTCCAGCGTCGTTCTCGCCTCGGCGCCGAGTTCGTAGAAACGTTCGTCCTCCGGTTCCCAGAAGAACTCGCGGGTACCGGGGTAATCTTCTCCCCAGCGCAACCAGAGCGCGCCGTCCGGATCGGCAACGAAGGAGGAGTTGGACCAGTTCGTCACCATGATCGCTTCCGGGCCCTCGTCATACGGGTTGTCCCGGACTTCGACCTCGGCGTTCAGCCCGATCTCGTTCCACATCTCGATCACCGCCTGGGCCGCTTCGAGCCCGTTCGTGTAGTAGAACGGCGACACCCGGAAGACAATCGGCTCGCCATCGTAATCGGACTCTTCAACCAGTTCGCGGGCGCGCTCCGGATCGTACTCCGGTCTCGGGCGCTCCTCGTTATACATATCGCCGTACTCGGGGAACTGGTGTCCCCTGGGAACCTCGGCCATCCCTCCCCAGAGCGTCTCGACCAGCAGTTCCCGGTCGATCGCCAGGTTCATCGCCTGCCGCAGCGTCTGGTCATCAAGTGGCGGATAGTAGGTGTTGTAGCGAAGCATGTGGACGTTCGCCAGCGGAACGGTCTGAACATCCACACCATCAGCGTCTTCCAATGTTTCGACCTGGTCCGGGGGGACATTGGTGATGATGTCCACCTCGCCCGTCGAGATCGCGGCCACCCGACTGGCTACTTCCGGAATCACCCGGAACGTGACCCGCGAAACCGGTGGCCGGCCACCCCAGTAGTCATCGAATGCTTCCAGAATCAGATGGTTGTCCGGCTGAATCTCCACGAACCGGTAGGGCCCGGTGCCGATCGGATCGAGCGCAAATTCATCAATTCCGACCGATTCGTAGTAGTCCTTCGGCAGGATCCAGGTCGCCCAGGATGTCAGGCGCATCTCCAGTACCGGATCCGGTTCGTGTGTGTGGAAACGAACCGTGAAATCGTCGACGATCTCGATCTCGGAGATCGTGTTGACGTATCCCTCGGCGTCCAGCATCTCTTCCGGCGTATCGAAGAGCGATCGCTCGAAGGTGAACTTCACGTCTTCGGCGGTCATCGTCGAGCCATCGTGGAAGAGCACATCTTCGCGAAGCTGGAGCTCGAGCGTCAGATCGTCAATTCGCTCCCATGATTCGGCCAGCATCGGGCCGATCTCCGCACCAGTACCTGGTGGATCGCCATCGCGGAACTGCCGTTCGAGCAAATGATCGAAGATCGAATAGGTCACCCGAGTGCCGACATTCGAGAGATGCTGATAGGGATCGAGCGTTTCCGGAATCCCCTGCACGCCGACAACAAGCTCGGGGCGCTCGGCATCGTCAGCCGGCTCGTCATCAGTTTCCGCAACGACGTCGTCAGTGTCCTGATCATCCGGATCTTCAGCTTCATCATCGTCGACGGCAACTGGCTCAGCGCTATCGTCCCTCTCGGTACAGGCCGCCAGCAGGCTGCCGGTCGCAATCGTGCCGAGTCCGAGTGACAATGTCCTGACAAACGTCCGGCGGCTGACGTGTTTCTGTCTCAGTTGATTCGGCGGCGTCGAATCCAGGTCCCTGGTCACCTTGAGCTCCTTAGGTTTGCATCGCCCCTAACGAGGCGGCCTCCGCGATTCATTCCATCGGCAACAGGAATTATTGCGTATCTGCTAGCGCCCGCGCAGCGTTGGGTCCAGTGCGTCCCGCAGCCAGTCACCGATCAGGTTGATCGACATCGTGATCAGCATGATTGCGGCACCAGGGACAACTGCCAGCCACCAGGCCGTGTTGAGGTATTCGCGGCCCTCGGAGATCATCCGGCCCCAGGATGCCATCGGCGGTTGAACCCCGATGCCTAGAAAGCTCAACGTCGATTCCAGCAGGATGATCGAGGTCAGATTCAGCGTTGCCAGAACGATCAGCGGAGCCGTGATGTTGGGAACCAGGTGTTTGACGATGATCCGCGCCCGGCTCGCTCCCAGCGCGCGAGCGGCCTCAACATAAGCATTTTCCTTTGTCGAGAGCACCATCCCCCGACTAACCCGGGCAAAGCCTTCCCAGCCGGCAATCCCGACGATCGCCAGCAGCACCGGCAAACTCGGGCCAAAGATCGCAATCGCCGCCAGCGCCATGATGATGAACGGCAACGCAAGCTGGACATCCACGAGGAACATCACCACATCATCAAAGAACCCACGGGTGAACCCGGCGATGATCCCGAGGGTGCTTCCCAGAATAAGTCCCACGACCATACCGAAGAGCCCGATTCCCAGCGAGACCTGGGCGCCGTAAATCACGCGGGAGAGGACGTCGCGTCCGAGTTGATCTGTGCCGAGCAGGTATTCGCTCGAACCATCAGCGTGGAGCGCCGTTCCCTGCAGGCGAGCAGTCAACGTCTGGCTGACTGGATCGTGCGGGGCAATCAGTGGCGCAGCAAGCGCGACAAGGACCATCACTACGACAATTCCGAAACACACCCGAATGAGCCACGGCATTGCCGGCCAGCGGGAGCGCCGCGGAGCATCGACCAGTTTCGTCGCTTTGCTGACCGATCCGCTACCGGTTGCTTTCCTCGGGCCTGTCAGTGAACGTGCCACGATCGATTCAAACCTTCCGCGGGCCTGCTACGACTGATACCGGATTCGTGGATCAAGCACCCCATAAAGGATGTCGACGATGAAATTCACGATTACAACGGAAACAGCTATCAGCAGCACCGCCATCTGGATCACCGGATAATCCCGGTTCGTCACCGCACCGATGATCAGCCGGCCCATTCCCGGCCAGGCGAACACGGTCTCGACGACGATCGCCCCGGAGATAGCCAGACCGATCTGCAAGCCAAGCACCGTGATCACCGGGATTGCCGCATTACGCAGGACGTGCCGCATCTGGACAATCGATTCTTTCAAGCCTTTCGCCCGGGCAGTCCGAACATAGTCTTTACTGAGCACTTCGAGCATCGCAGAGCGGGTCAGCCGGGCCAGACTGGCAATACCGTAGGTGCTGAGGGCAATCGCCGGCATCAGCAAGTGTTGCCAGGTTCCCCGACCCGAGCTCGGTAATAGCTGCAATTGCATGCTGAAGATCAGAATCAGCATGATCCCGACAAAGAACCCCGGGGCGGACTGTCCCACAAACGCGATAGCCATCAGCCCACGATCCACCGCGGTGTTTCGACGCAACGCAGCGAAGATTCCCATCGGAATCCCGAGCACGATCGATATCATGATCGCGGCACTGGCCAGTTCAGCCGTCGCCGGTAGCCGCTCGGCGACGATCTCGGTAACCGGACGTCGTTCTCGAAGGGAGTTTCCGAAATCTCCTTGCCCGACCATCTGGAAGTACCGGACGTACTGCATTGGGAGAGGTTCTTCGAGACCGAGTTGTTCTCGCAACGCGGTAACCGCCTCGGGAGAGGCTTCGTCGCCGAGCATCAGGAAGACCGGATCCCCAGAGAGACGCAGGCCGAAGAAAACCAGCGTTACCACGACCCAGAGTGTCAGAATTCCTCGAATAAACCGGCGAAGTGTGAATTGAAGCATTGTCCTCGCGCCGCTGCGTCGTCAGCTCGATCATTCCTCTTCAGTGAGGCTACGGTTCCGGAAACCGTCGCGGATCAAAATCGTGTTACCGCCAGATGAAGAAGATGTTGTGCTCCGGGCACAGATCATCTGGCTCAACTTCCGAATGTTACCCGGCAGCATGCTAGGATTCTGCCACGCTACGGGGTTGGGACGTGTCTTTTCGTGATGCGGAGTGCGTGTGGGGCAGGTTATCCAGTTCGACCAGCTTGAAGCGATCCGGACCCGCCTCGAGCAGGACGGGAAGCGGATTGTGCTGACTAACGGGCACTTTGATCTCCTGCACGTTGGACATCTCCGCTATCTAAAGGCTGCCCGTGAACTGGGGGACGTGCTCGTCGTCGGCATCAACGATGATGCCACCACGACCGATCGCAAGGGACTGCGACGACCGATCCTGCCGGAGCAGGAACGTGCCGAACTCGTCGCCGGGCTCACCTGTGTCGACTTCAGCGTGATCTTCCATGAACCGACTGCCGACCGGCTGATCGAAACCCTTCGCCCGGATGTCTACGTCAAAGGGGGCGATTACACCCCCGATCCGGACGGGCGCGGGACACTCCTGCCCGAAGCACCGACCGTTGAACGAATCGGCGGTGAGGTCCGGATCCTGCCGCTCGAATCCGGCCACTCCACCTCGGCCATCGAAGAACGAATCGTTACCCGGTGGCTCGCGCACGGGCAGAGCGAGTGGTAAGCCCGAATCAACCCGACCAGACTCCTCCCGAGGCCGCTCCGGAGGAGGAAGAGCAGGGGCCATCTGAACGATCGATCATCGTCCGTGGGGCGGCGATCATTATGGTCGGGACAATCCTCAGCCGGGTTCTCGGTCTGGTCCGGGAACAGATCACCTCATGGCTCTTCGGTACCGGAGACGCCGTCGCCGCGTTCACGATCGCCGATAACATCCACACGATGCTCTTCGATCTGGTCATCAGCGGGATGATGCAGGCAGCGCTCGTACCTGTCTTGAGCTCCTACGCGACCCCGGAGCTCAAGCATGAACTCAGACGCATCGTCGGCGCGCTGCTGATGCTGGCCCTGCTCGTCATCGGTGGCGTCGTGGTAATGATGGAAGTCTTCGCCCCGCAGGTCGTGATGGTCATGACCTCGCTTGGCGGCGGCGAGGAAGCTCGCGATCCGGAAACGGTTGAGCTAACGATTCAGCTTGTCAGGATGATCCTGCCAGCCGTTTTGTTGCTGGCAATCTCCACGATCCTGATGTCGACGCTCTATGCTATGCAGCGGTTCACGAGGCCGGCCCTCTCGCTGGCCGCCCGTAACGCAGCGATCGTGGCCGTTGCCCTGATGCTCGGCCGGACAGAGTTTGGCATCCGGGCCATCGTCGTCGGGATCGTGCTCGGCGCGGTGCTGATGATCGTCATCCAGGCGCCGGGCCTCAAAGACGTCATGCCGAAGCCGAACTTCAACTTCCGGCACCCGGCAATCAAGAAGATCCTGGCGCTGTACATACCCATCTTCATCGGTCTTATGTCCAATACGGTTGCACTGGTCGTCGACCGCAACCTTGCCTGGGGTGTCGATCCGAACGCGCTCGGCGCGATGCGCTACGCGACGGCTGTCAATCAGATGATCCTGGGGGTGGTGGCTGCAGCGATTTCGCTTGCCGCTTTGCCGACGCTCTCCCGCCACTTCGCCAGTGGAGACGAAAACGCATTCCAGCGAACGCTCTCCAACGGACTAAAGATGGTCACGATTATGGTCGTACCGGCCACACTGGGCCTGGCGGCGATCTCCTGGCCAGCGGTTGATCTGCTCTTCTTCCACGGTGCAACGGATGACATCGGAGCCCGGGCAATCCAGATCGCGCTTCTTGCCTACCTGCCGGGAACATTCTTCGCGGCCTACGATCAGGTCCTGATTTTCTCCTACTATGCCCGGCAGAACACGAAGACGCCGGTGATCGTGGGTGTCCTGGCGGTCGGTGTCTACTTCATTATGGCGTTCACGCTGATCGAACCCCTCGGCATGGCCGGGCTGGTGCTCGCGAACTCGACCCAGTTCACCTTCCACGCAATCGTGATGTGGTTCCTGCTCAGGCGGGCAGTCGGTCAGGTAGGGGATGCGACCGTCGGGCGAACCATACGGATCGCGCTCGGCGTGGGTATTGTCATGGCGGTCATCGTCTACGGAGTCTCGCAGGGAATGGAAGCGCTCGAACTTCCGGGGCATGACGAGGATTCCGGGTTCATGGCAATCATGCACCAGACATTGATGGTGCTGGTTCCAGTTGGCGTCGGCGCGGCAGTATATATCGGTGGGCTCTGGCGCATGGGTGTCGAGGAGATCTCCACCGTGATCTACGGAGTACTCGGAAAGATCGGACTACGACGGGGCTAGCGTCGCATGACCGTCACGAGCAGCGCACCGAACAGCATCGCGACCATTGCACCGATGAATGCTCCCAGCCGCCGAAATGCTTCCGGTCCGTCGGTATCGATCCCGAGAACATCGTTGAAGAGATCGTGAATCAGCGTCGGGGCCACGAACCAGCCAAGCAACGCGCCGACGACAACGCTGGCACCCAGGGCGATGACCACGATGAACAGGTCATCGCTTGGATCCCGGGATGTCGTTCGAGGTGGTGGCGTTTCGTCGGGCACATAGGCATCCAGATCCTTCAGGATCTGGCGCGCCTGGACCTCTTCCTCGGTCAGTTCCACTGTCTCGGATTGTGCCCACTGAACGTCCGGTCCAGCCGGCGCTTCGTCACGCGGGGTGAAGCCCGGAGCAACCAGGTCTTCCCTCGGGCGTGCCGCGCCGCATTTCGAGCACGCGTCTTCTCCGGCAGGGATCGTTCCACTACACCACTGGCAGGTCATTTCTGGCTGATTGGAGGATTCGCTCATTCCGGGCTAACCGCAAGCTTCCAGGCTGAATGGTGGACCGCACGAGGCCGAACCGGGCAGCAGATCATTGCCGCGTTTGTTCTGAACTCACCGTCAATTGCACCCTGATCACCCGCCAGGGTCAACCACACCTTGGTCCTGACTTGCGGAACCGACCGGTCAGGTCAATCCATCTTCCAGTACGTCGACTGATGCTTCCTGACCTCATCGAGCATCGCCCGCTGATCACCGGAAATCTCATTGATCGCCGGCCACTGCAGCACTCGATCCGGATCGAGCGGTTCTTCGATCCCGGTGTATGTCCCCACCAGTTCTTCGAAGATCGCCATCGTGCAATACGGGGCGTACGGTTCGCTGTAGCCACCCTCCTGCGCGAGCACCAGCTTCCCACCACAGACTTTGTCTGCCAGCCCCTGCATGACACGGGTCATCTTCCGGTATCCGTTGGTTGTGACGACCATCCGGGCCAGTGGATCCTGGGCGCTTGCGTCCTGACCTGCCGAGACGATGATGAGTTCCGGGGCATACTGCTCCACCACCGGTGTAATGATCTCTTCAAACGCCGCTGCGTACGCAGCGTTGCCTGAACCACCCGGAAGCGGGACGTTCACGGTGAACCCGGTTCCATCGCCGGTGCCCGATTGATCGACCCAGCCGAAATCCGGAGGAAACCAGCGGTCCTGATGAATCGAGATGAACAACGTGTTCGGGTCGGCGTAGAACGCGTCCTGTGTGCCGTTTCCGTGATGGACGTCCCAGTCAAGAATCAACACACGCTCTAAACCGTATGTCTTGCGGGCATGGTGTGCCGCGGCAACCACGTTGGCAAAGATGCAGAATCCCATGCCGATCTCCGCCATCGCGTGGTG
>SLMJ01000324.1 GCA_007133615.1 Thermomicrobiaceae bacterium
CCGACGACGGTGACGCGGCGGCAGAACCAGAATCCGACGACAGTGAAGAAATGGAAGAACCGGAAGACGAAGAAGAGGAAGAAGATCCTGAGGACGATGAAGAGCACGACGACGACGATCCTGATCCAAAGTCGGACCTCGATGTCGACCAGGCCGAGGCCTTCCTCGAAGACGACGGCTGGGAGTACGAAGGCGATGATCGTATTGAAGGGCCATACGAGGGCGAAGCCGACACGCTGAACGGCGCTGGCGCAACCTTCCCGGCTGTGCTCTACAGCCGCTGGTTCCACGAGTACGAGCAGGAGACCGGCGTTCGGGTCAACTACCAGTCGATCGGTTCGGGCGGCGGAATCGCCGCGATCTCGGACCAGACGGTCGACTTCGGCGGCACTGATGGCCCGATGAACGATGAGCAGTTAGAGAACGCAAGCGGCGGAAACATCTTCCACATACCAGTCGCCATGGGCGCCGTAGTGCCAACCTACAACATTCCGGAACTCGGATTTGACGAGCCGATTCGGTTCACGGCCGACACACTCTCCGGTATCTACCTGGGCCACATTACCGAGTGGAATGATCCGGCGCTGGTAGAGGACAACCCTCAACTCGAAGATATCGATCAGCCAATCCTGGTCGTGCATCGTTCCGACGGATCCGGAACGACGTTTATCTTCGTCGACTACCTCTCCGCAGTAAGCGAAGAGTGGGCCGAGAATGTTGGTGTCGGCACCTCGGTCAACTGGCCGACAGGTATCGGCGGAAACGGCAATGAAGGCGTTGCCGGCGAAGTCGTCCAGAACACGTACTCGATCGGCTACGTCGAACTGATCTACGCGCTGCAGAACGATCTGGGCGTTGGCTCGGTACAGAACCAGTCCGGTGAGTTCATCTCGCCGAGCACCTCGTCTGTGACTGCAGCTGCTGCCGGATTCGCCGACTCGATCGATCCCGAGCTTCGGGACCGCATCGTTGACGCTCCTGGCGACGAGTCATATCCAATTGCCGGATTCACCTGGCTGCTCGCCTACGAAAACATCGACGACGAAGCCAAGGGCCTCGCCCTGACTCGAATGCTCTGGTGGTCCATTACGGATGCCCAGCGCTGGAACAACGGTCTCGGATACGCCCGGGTACCGGAAGAGATCGTCGATCTTGCCAAGGAATTGATCCAGGAAATCAAGGTCGACGGCGAGCCGATCTTCCCGGGCGAGTAGTCGAGCCGCCCTCACCCCCGACCCCTCTCCCAATGCTGGGAGAGGGGAGACCGAAACGGTAGGGGAGGGTCTCGTGCCCTCCCGCAGAACACGATGGCGAACCAACAGGCAGGGAGGTTCGACGCCACATGCAACAGACTGAACCGGTCCGCGGACCGTCACGCATACGTCTCGATGTCGATGCATCAGGACGCGGGGACCGAATCTTCGAAGGAGCCACGAAAGCAGCGGCCTGGGCAATTCTCGGATTGCTCGGAATCATCATTATTCTGCTGATTTTTGAATCGCGGAATATCTTCGGGCACCAGGGAATCGGACAGTTTCTGTTCACCACAACCTGGGATCCGGTATTCCTCGAGTTCGGTGTCTTTGCGTTTATCTACGGGACGGTCGCCAGCTCACTAATTGGCTTGCTGCTGGCAACACCGGTAGCGGTTGGAGCTGCGGTCTACATCGTGGAGTACGCGCCATCGTGGTTGCGCAATCCGGTCTCGTTCACTGTCGAGCTGCTGGCGGCGATCCCCAGCATCATCTACGGGCTGTGGGCGGTGTTCATCCTCGGACCGGTCATGCGCTTTCACGTAGAGCCGTTTCTGCAGACGTATTTCGGACCAATTCCGATTGTCGGCGGACTGTTCGAAGGCACACCGATCGGCCGGGACATTCTGACGGCCGGTGTGATCCTGGCGATCATGATTCTTCCCACGATCATGGCGATATCGCGTGAAGTCCTGACGCAGGTGCCGGACACCCAGCGTGAAGGGATGCATTCTCTGGGAGCGACGAAATGGGAAGTCATTCGCGGAGCCGTGCTGCCGTACGCCCGGGCGGGAATTGCCGGAGCCGCGATCCTCGGTCTGGCTCGAGCAATCGGAGAAACGATGGCGGTGACCATGGTCATCGGAAACGCATCGACTTCGATCACGGGGTCACTCTTCGAGCCTGGCTATACCATGGCGAGCGCGATCGCTAACCAGTTCCGCGAGGCGGATTCACAGGTCTATCTCAGCGCGATCGTGGCAATCGCACTCGTTCTGTTGCTCATCGCAACGATCATCAACATCCTTGCGCGGATCCTGATTCACACACTGGTAGGCCGGCATAACTCCAGTACGCGGATTGGATGATCGGTGATGCGGGAAGAACAAGTAGTGGAAATCAGTGGTGAAACGAGACCGCGGACATTCGCTGGAGACCGAACCACCGGGAAGTCCCGGCATGCACTGATACTGCAGGGTGACACACGATTCCGGTTTCGCAAGGCAATCAGTGGTCTGATGGCGGCTATCGTCGCGGCTTGCACGGTGTTCGGCGTTGCGATCCTCTGGATCATTCTCGGGTATGTCCTGGTGCGCGGACTGCCGGCGTTGGACCTGGCGTTCTTCACCGAACGTCCGATGCCGTACGGTGAGGTGGGCGGTGGTGTCGCTCCGGCGATTCTGGGATCGCTTTATCTGATTGCGGTCGCGTGTGCAATCGGCCTTCCACTCGCCGTGATGACCGCGATCTACCTCTCGGAATATGCCCACGGTCGCTTCGGAGATGCCGTTCGGTTCGTGATCGATCTGCTCGCCGGACTGCCGTCGATTGTGGTTGGCGTGTTCGTCTGGACCCTGATCGTGATCAATACCGGCAGTTTTTCCGGACTGGCCGGAGCTGTTGCGCTGGCGATCATCATGATCCCGATTGTGGCCAGAACGGTGGAGGCGATTCTGAACCTGGTGCCAAACAGCATGCGGGAGGCGTCGCTGGCGCTCGGGGTGCCGACCTGGAAGACGATCATCCGGGTCGTGCTGCCTGCGGCAAAGAGCGGAATTATCACTGGCGTAGTCCTGGCGATGGCCCGGGCTGGCGGCGAGACAGCGCCGCTGCTCATGACCACGCTCGGAAACCAGTTTTTCAACTTCGATCTGATGCAGCCAATGGCCGCATTGCCAGTGCAGATCTACAACTACGCGGTCGCCCCGTACGCGGATTGGCACACCAAGGCGTGGGGCAGTGCGCTGGTGCTGATCACGTTGATCGGACTGTTGAGTTTGCTGACGCGCTGGGCAGTTCGAAGTCAGAAGCTGGTGGAGAGTTGATGGCCCTCACCACGGGATGAACGAGCGATGTAGGGGCCGACGCCTCTGTCGGCCCGAGAGTTCACGGCGATGCGGTCGCACAGGGGCGTGCGACCCTACGAAATGGTGTGTAGGGGCCGACGCCCCTGTCGGCCCGAGAATTCACGGCGATGCGGTCGCAGAGGGGCGTGCGACCCTACGAGATTGAGCTAGCAAGGCAGGGAAAATGAGCCAGCAAACGATTGAACAGACTACAACGGAGGCCGGCGACTCGCCCGCAGCCGGAATGGAAGTGCGCAATCTCAGCGCGTACTACGGAAACTTCCTGGCGGTGAAAGACGTTTCGATGCCGATCGAGCGCGGCAAAGTAACGGCACTGATCGGACCATCTGGTTGCGGAAAGTCCACCTTCATCCGGTGTCTCAACCGGCTCCACGAGCTCAACCGGGGTGCCAGGGTCACCGGCCAGGCGCTCCTGGAAGATCAGGACATCTACGCCAGCAACGTCGATCCGGTTCAGGTGCGTCGGGTTATCGGGATGGTCTTCCAGAAGCCGAATCCGTTTCCGATGATGTCCATCTACGACAACGTTGTTGCCGGGATCAAGCTGAATAACGCCCGGAAATCTCGATCGGAGCTAGACGAAATCGTTGAACGTTCACTCCAGGGGGCGGCCTTGTGGGACGAGGTCAAGGACAAGCTCGATCACTCCGGGGCTTCTCTCTCCGGCGGCCAGCAACAGCGGCTCTGCATTGCGCGGACGATCGCGGTTGAGCCGGAAGTCGTGCTGATGGATGAGCCCTGCAGCGCGCTGGACCCGATCGCGACCTTCAAAATCGAAGAGCTTATCGCTGAACTCAAAGAGCGCTACACCATTGCCCTGGTGACACACAACATGCAGCAGGCCGCTCGCGTATCAGATTACACTGCGTTTCTGCTCTCCGGCGAGGAACGGTATGGCAGACTCGTTGAATACGGGCCAACTGAACAGATTTTCACCAGGCCCCAGGAGGCAGAGACCGAAGCGTACATCACCGGCAAATTTGGATAAGTTGTACGTACAGTGACAGGCAGGCATTCGGATCGCGTGGCGGGAGCGGATAAATCGTGATTTCAGGTTCAGGACGAACGCACTACACTCAGCAGCTCCAGGAGGTTCGGGGCGAGATCCTGATGATGGGCAGTATGGTGGCTCGATCGATCGAACGATCGGTCCACGCGCTGAAACAGCGAGATGCCGAGATTGCACGGAGCGTGATCGATGCTGATCAGGCGATTGACAAGAAGCAGTACGAACTTGAAGAGCGGACGCTGACGATTATCGCCACCCAGCAGCCGATGGCGGGCGATCTTCGAGGACTGGCAGCGTCGTTGTTCATCGTTGGCGAACTTGAACGGATGGGCGATTACGCCGAAGGTATTGCCAAGATTGCAGTGATGGTCTCGGAGCATCCGCCGCTCAAGCCATTGATCGATATTCCGCGAATGGCCGACATCGCGACAGACATGCTTCATCGGAGTCTCAATGCGTATATGGAGCAGGATCTGGGCGAGTGTAAGGCGATCTGGCATCACGATGACGAAGTCGACGGGCTGTACGTTCAGGTTTATCGCGAACTTCTGACGTATATGTTGCAGGACCCGGGATCGATCGAGCGCGCTACTCAGTATCTCTGGGCTGCGCATAATCTGGAGCGGATCGCCGACCGGGTAACGAACATCTGCGAACGGACAGCATTCGTCATCACCGGTGACCCGCAAGCGCTACCCGGCAAGATCGACCCCGACTGATCCGGGTAATCGGGACAACAACCTTACTCCCGGGGATCCAGCAGTTCCCTGCCCGGGTGGACGCCCGGAGGCGTCCACCCAGCTGCCTGGATCCCCTTTCTCGGGTCTAGCGCGTTGTCATCATCGGACCGGAAAAACCTTCCGTTGCCTGATCGGTCTGAATTATCAGACGAACCGTGTCGAGCACATCCAGGTTCCCCAGGTATTCCCGGTATCTGCGTATTCTCCGTACATCCACACGACCGAGTTATCGCCGCCGTCTCGACAGATTCCGAAATAGTCGCCCCATCTGCCTCCGGTATAGGAGCCTTCTCCCGCCTTGACGAGGGCACTGTCTTGCAGCAAGTGAGGCGGCTCGGTCAGTCGACGTCCAGTCTGGCGCAGTTGCGCGAACACGGTGCTGCTCGATCGCCCAAAGACAACATACGCGTTGCGTCGAATGTCCGTCTGAATTGCCGGGAAGTAGTAGTACATTCCGGTTCGTCCATACGCATTCTGCTGGACGACCGTGTGTGTCGGAATATCGATTTCGTACCACTGCACAACCGACCGCGCAGCGTTTTCGCCGCGCCAGGTGTGGCGAGACGTGTGACAGGTCCACAAGCGAAGGGCTCCACCCGTGAACTGGTACATCGCTTTGAGCAACCTCGAGTCGTTGGTCGCGATCCGCGTTGTCGTTCCGGCCTGAGCTGCGTCCGGCGGAAGGTCATATGAACGACAGTTTACCGAACGCCGAGACAGGCTCGGTTGCGAACCTGTCCAGTACCCAAGCGGATTCGAGAGTGTCCACAGCGTCAGTGTGTTCCCTTTCGGCCAGAGCGCGTTGATGAGGTAGGCATCCGGGTTTCCGCCCAGGCCGCGGAAGTGTGTGGCGGGCTGGACAGTGAACGCCATCGAGTTGTCCGGGTTTCGCAGGTTCCAGAAGTCCCACCAGTGAATGAAATGATTGGAGCCAGTTCCCCCGCTGTAGAGCTCGCTCTTGTTGAGGATCCGGAGTTTAGTGTATTGAAATCCGCCACCGAACCGGAACTGGTTCTGGGAAAGATAGATAGCCTGGGTGTCGAATCCAAGCTGGGTGTAGTCCGCCCAGTTGTCGGTGGGCCGACTTCCATCCTGAGTGGCATCGAGCGCCCAGACCCAGTAGGCCCCGCCGGGATCGCCTGTCTGAGAGACGCCGACCATAATCCATGAACCCTCCGGCGACTCGCGACGGGCATCCATGGTGACGATCCAGCGATTTTCATAGTGATCGTAGGCGACCTGCGGGTCAAACATCGCGGCGTTGTTTGGTAGCACCGCGTTGAAGAGGGTCGTCATGTTTGCCCAGCGGAATTGCAGGTTTCCGAACTTGGAATACCCGGCTAGATCAGTGTTGACGGCAACCAGAATGTTATTTGGGCCGGCGGCAATCGTGTTGTCTGGTGGCATCCACGCCGTTTGCGGAATTCCTTCGAATGATCGGGGCATGATCGGCGCCAGGAGCCCGGGTTCAGATTCGCTCTCCCCTTCCGGAACGTCGAACACTTCCTGCATCGCTTGCAGATCGGGTTCGTCGCCGCCGGCCCCATCCTCGACGGCATCCACTGCGTCCGCTTCGGCCGCCCCGGCGCTGCGCTGGTCGGGGATATCGGCCTGTTCATTGAGGCGCTGGAACTCCTCCATCGACACCGGAAATCTGGTGACCATCCAGTCGGGACGCGCCGGTGCCGCCGGCATGCGCATGAATTCTTCTGCCGGTAGATCCTTTACTGCTTCGACGCTTCTTCCGTATACCGGTTCACTTCCACCACTTGAATACTCCTCAGCCATGCTGTGTTGCTCCTTCAGACGGGAGGTTAGTGGCCAGATTTATCTTCCTGTTCATCCCGGTTGGAGTCTTCGTCCGGATTGTCAGCGTCCTCCTTTCGTCTGCGGTATTCCTCTGGATCGACCGGCATGCCGAGCGGAGCTTCGCGGATCGGCTCGTGGTCCTCTGACTTCCGATCCTGCTTTTTCTTTCTCTTCTGCTTATCGCTGTCGGACTCGGCCCCGGAGCCGGAACCTGATCCCGAGCGTTCCGACCGAGATCGATCTCGACGTCTCTCATCACTCATGAGTCGATCCTTTCTTCCCCGGCGGTGCCGGTTCGTTCAGTTTCCGGGATTCAGCGCTAACGAAAACGTGTTCGAACACCCCCTGAAGATGACAGTTACGTCATTCGTCCGACCATCCGGCTTGTACTCAGATGTCATCTGCGGCAGATACCTACCGGTGAGATGCTCTTCTCAAGCGTAGCAATCTCGTTCGATCACTTCGGAGTACGAACCTGAACGACCATGCCTGGGCATAAGCATGATTGATGATTCTGAATCAGTTACAGGATTGACTATCACGATCCGTACCCGCGTCGACGCAACGAGAACTGACGATGACAATTGGCTCAGGTATCCTTGCACCGAGCGGGCAGCCAGGGTTGCCTCTAACGCGCTGTGAAGGGGATAGCTGAATGGCCGAGTCGGATCGCCGGGCAGGGCGCTTCCTGAAACACCGCATGTCGCGCCGTCGATTGCTGCAGGGGGCTGTTGGGCTCGGACTGGTGCTTCCGGCATCCTCGCTGCTTATTGCCTGTGATCCGACGGGGGCTGAAGAGGTCCCTGATGACCAGCAAACTGGTGACATAAGCATTACCGGGTCCGGCGCGACCTTTCCGGACCCGATCTATCAGTTGTGGATCGAGCAGTTTCGCGAGGTTCGTCCAGACGTATCGATCAACTACCAGTCAGTGGGGTCGGGACAGGGTAAGCGCGACTTCATCAACAATGTCACCGACTTCGGCAGCAGCGACGCCTACCTGACCGACGAGGAGATGGAGCGGGTTCCGGACGCGCTTCACATTCCGACGGTTATCGGCGCCGTTGCTGTTACCTACAACCTCGAAGGCGTTGAAGGACTGCGGCTTTCTGGGGAAACCCTGGCGGCGATCTACCTGGGTGATATCACGTCTTGGGATGATCCCCGGATTCAGGACGAAAACCCTGACATCGACCTGCCGGAGCAGGATATCGGAGCGATCTTCCGCTCAGATGGCGCCGGTACCACGTGGATCTTCACTGATTTTCTCTCCAAGGTGAGCGATGAGTGGAGTGAACGAATCGG
>SLMJ01000234.1 GCA_007133615.1 Thermomicrobiaceae bacterium
ACTGCCGGCGGGAACGACTTCGGGAACACTGGCTACGGTGGACCGATGCCACCTGAAGGACACGGCCGCCATCACTACTACTTCTGGGTTCTGGCGCTGGACAAAGGACCCGAGTTCGAGCCCGGCCTTAGCCTCGAGGAGTTTCTGGTGAAGGCGGAACCGAACGTCATTGCGATGAACCGCCTGATCGGGACGTATAAACGAGGGTAGTGGACCTCACCCGCGGCCCCTCTCCCAGTTCTTTCGGCAAGCTCAGGACAAGCCTGGGAGAGGGGCGTTTCACATGCTTTCAATCAGGCTTCGTATGCGACGCGGCCGCCGGACACCGTCAACTGGTTGTTGATTTCGTGCAGGGATTCCGGATCGATCTCATACGGATCCTGGTCAACGACCGTGATGTCCCCGAGCATCCCTGGCCGGATCATCCCTTTGATCTGGTCTTCGAACGACGCGTACGCCCCGTTGATTGTGAACATCCGTAGGGCGTCATCAATCGAGACGCGCTGGTCAGGGGCGATTTCCTGGTCGTCGATCGTGAGTCGAGTCACTGCTGCCCGGATGTTGTACCAGGGCTCGGCCGGGGTCACCGGTGCGTCTGAACTGCCGACTGGCTTGAAGCCCATGTCCAGCCAGGTTCGCATCGGGTAGGCGAGCGAGATCCAGTCCTCTGAGAAGTTCTCGAGATACGAATCGCCGAGATAGTAGAGAAATGACGGCTGCGGAACCGGGATCAGGTTCAGCTTCTGCATGCGCTGCAGCAGATCCTGGCGCATCATGCCGCAGTGCTCGATTCGCCAGCGGTGATCTGTTTGCGGGTGCGCGGAGAGTGCTCGCTCGTAGGCGGTAATGATCATGTCGATCGCCTGATCGCCGATTGCGTGGGCGCATCCCTGAAATCCTGCGGCCGCTGCCCGGGTGAACCCTTCGTCCAGTTGATCCTGGGTGTACACCTGAATACCGAAATTATCCGGCTCGTCGGGGTACGGAACCGTCATCGCTGCGGTTCGTCCTCCGCCGCTTCCGTCCTGGAACATCTTGGCTGGACCGATTTTCAGCCAATTGTCCCCCATTCCGGTCTGTGCACCGAGCTCTTCCATGGCGGACAGGGTGTCGTCGATGAGCATCATCATGTAGGTCCGGACGAGCAGATCCCCCGCCCGATTCAATTCCTGATAGGCACGCATTTCCTGAGACGTGCGGATCGCCGCCTCACCGACGCTGGTAATACCCATTTCCAGGAACTTGTTGCCGGCTCGGGTGAGCGCATCCTTCGTATCCTGGAGCGTCGTCTCCGGCATGGCCCGCCGAACGAGGTTCTGGGCGGTCTCCTGGAGGAGTCCAGTTGGTTCGCCGGATTCGTCCTTGACGATGCGTCCGCCATTCGGATCCGGCGTTGATTCATCGATTCCAGCCATCCGGAGCGCGACGCTGTTTACTACCGACATGTGCCCGCACGTGCGAGTGAGCATTGCCGGGTGATCTCCGGTGACTTCATCCAGTTCCTCTTTGGTCGGATGCCGGTGAATGTCCAGTCTCGTATCGTCGTAGCCGCGGCCTCGAACCCATTCCCCCGGACTGGCGCTGCTCGTCGCTTCCGCGAAGGCATCTTTGAGTTGCTGGAGGGTTGGAATCTTCGCTGGCGACGCATCAACCCAGCCGAGAGCGAAGCCGTAATTGAGCGGGTGGCAATGATTGTCATTCAGTCCGGGTATAGCGGTCTTTCCGTGCAGATCAACGACCCTGGTTTCCGGTCCGGCAAGGTTCCGGATCGTTGTATCGTCGCCGACGGCGAGAACCCGATCGCCGAATAGAGCCACGGCCGAAGCACGGGGGTTGTTCGGATCCAGCGTGTGTACGTTTCCGTTGAGAAGGACGAGCGTTGCGGTCATAGGTCCCTGTTTCCAGCTAGCTGCGATTCATATCGTTGCGAGCGAGGGTCTAACATACATAGGTGACCGGACCTCGAATGAGGTCCGGTCAAGTGTCAGAAAGTCGTTACGTTGCTGGTTACTCGACACCTCCGTCAGTGAGCCAGACCTGGCGAAGTCCCTTGTAGCTAATGGACGGGACCATTGACCAGTTCTGCACACGTTCCTGAGCCGGGAAGTTCTGGAAGTACACGAAGTAGGTCAACATTGGAACCCATTCGTCTGCCAGCCTTCGTTGCAGCTCGTCATAGATTTCTTGCCGTTCGTCCGGATCGACCGTAGTGCGGCCCTGATCGATGAGATCATCCAGCTCCGGGACGGAGATGCCGGAGTGGTTGTTGCTCGAATCAGTGTGGAAGTACTGATAGATGTAACCGTCTGGGTCAGGCTGGAACGTGAAGATGATGTTCATGAGATCGAAGTCTCGATCTGTTCGCATGTTGTCGAGCAACGTACCCCATTCGAGCTGCTCGATCTCGATATCCACGTTGATTGCGCGCAACTGGTTCTGGAGTACCTCAGCGTTGGAGATGTCCATCGCGTACTGTGGCGAGCCCACAAGGCGAAGTGAGAATCCGTCGCCGTAGCCCTCCTCTTCGAGGATCTCGAGGGCTCGATCCACGTCATGGGTGAATGTTTCGAACTCACTAACGTCCAACGAGGCAGGATCGGAGGGCGGGAGGAATCCAGTTACCTGGCCCTCGCCGAACATGGCTGCTTCCAGGAATTCCTGGCGGTCAATCGCATATGACAGGGCCTGGCGAACGCGGGGATTGTCCAGTGGCTCATTCCGGCAGTTTACGATCGTCAAGGCGCGAGAAGTGACAAATTCCTGATACAGCGGGAACTCGTCTTCCAGAACCATTGCGTTCTGGACGTCGAACAATCGAACCATGTCGGCTTCGTCGGCACGCAACGCGGCGACGCGAGATGATTCGTCGGACTGGATCATCCACTGGATTTCGTCGATGTAGGGATATTCGCCACTCCAGTGGTCTTCGAATGCCTCGAGTCGTGCTTCACGGTCTGCCTCATAAGAAACCAGCTTGAAAGGACCGGTTCCGTTTGCGGATTCGACCTGCATCAGATCGCCATGTTCATCGACCATGTTTTCATCGACAATGGCTGCACCTTGCATCCCCATGTATGACAGGAAAGGTGCGAACGTTTCATCCAGAGTGAAGGTGACCGTGTAGTCGTCGTCGACCTCGACGTCTTCGATTCGGCCGAACCACTGTACCCGCGGGAACGCATTTTCGGGATCGATCATCCGCTCGTATGAGTACTTGACGTCCTCAGCCGTGAGGTGCTTGCCATCGTGGAACGAAACGTCGTCGCGAATCGTGATCTGGTAGGTTACATCGTCCACGACTTCGTAGGATTCTGCCAGCATGTTGATGAGTTCGAGCTCCTCGTCGAACTCGAAAAGGCCTTCATAGACATTCTCATAGATGTTCATCGAGGCGAAGTTCGTGGCGGCGTGTGGATCGAAGCCTTCCGGTGAGGTGTCGAATCCGAGACGGAACGTTCCGCCGCGTACCGGCTCATCATCGTCCGGTTCTTCCTCGACTGCGTCATCCGTGTCGTCGGGATCCTCGTCATCAACCGGATCCTCGTCATCAACCGGATCTTCATCGTCAACCGGTGCGTCGTCGGTGTCATCGTCGGTCGCCGCGACTGGTTCCTCTTCGTCATCATCCACTTCGTCTTCTGGCTCATCGCCACACGCGGCGATCAGTCCGCTCAGCGCGAGCGTCCCTGCGCCTGCGCCGACCAGCTTCATGAAGCCCCTGCGGGTGGTCTTTCCAAAGCGTGCGACCGATTTAACGGTTCCCAGTTGCTGTTCAAGCTCCCGAGTCATCATGGTCCTCCTCAAAGGTGCCCGTGCTGATGTGTCGAGCGAAACGTCATTCAACGACGTGCTGTCTCGATGTAGATGTATGTGTGTCGGTTTATCACCATCCTTTCTCTGCCACTAATTGATTCGCGGATCGAGAACGTCTCTCAGATAGTCTCCGAGCAAGTTGAACCCAAGGACAGCTAGCATGATTGCGAGTCCGGGGAAGATCGAAAGCCACGCGGCGACCTCAATGAACTGTCGACCTTGACTGAGCATGCTTCCCCATGCCGGTTCCGGCGGTTGTGCGCCAAGCCCAAGAAAGGACAGTGCCGCCTCGGAGAGAATTGCGATCGAGAATGCGATTGTGGTCTGAACGATCACCGGGGCCGCGACATTTGGAAGAACGTGAATGAACAGTGTTCTTGGCCAGTCTGCTCCGAGCACCCGGCTTGCTTCCACGTACTCGTTGTTTTTCGCAGATAACACCGGACCTCGAACAATACGTCCGAATTGCGGAATGAATACGATACCTATGGCAATCATGACGTTGACCAGAGACGGTCCGAGCACGGCGAGCACTGCGATCGCCAGGAGAATCGCAGGGAAAGCAAAGATGACGTCGAAGATGCGGCTCGCGATTGTATCCACCCAGGAACCGAAGTAGCCGGCAAACAGACCCATTACTCCGCCGATCGACAGGGCGATCGCAACAGAGATCACGCCCACCTGAATCGAGATCTGCGATCCGTAGATCACGCGACTCAGCACGTCTCGCCCGAACTGGTCAGTGCCGAAGGGGAAGAATGGATGCGGTTCATGCAGTCGGTACTCGTTATGAAAATCGAACGGATCGTGAGGAGCGAGGACCGGAGCGCCGATCGCCATGATGATCATGAGCAGAACCAGTGTCACACCTATCTTGGCACTCAGACTCTTTTTTAAACGGCGCCACGCACGAACACGAAACGACCGGGTGTCCGGGCGATTCTCCGCGTCACTGAGTTTTTCCTGGGCACTCGGTGAACTCGTTGGCTCCCGTTCCTGTTCTGCCGATACCACGTTTGCCCCCTTTTCTGTTCCCCTGATTACGAGTACCGGATTCTTGGGTCGAGATACGCATATAGAACGTCGACAAACAGGTTGATGAGAACGAATGCAAGCGCAACGAATAGCACGACACCCTGAATGACCGGATAGTCCCGCTGCTCGATTGAAGTAACTGCAAGGCGCCCGATGCCCGGGAGGTTGAACACTTCCTCAATGATGATTACGCCGCCAAGAAGCTGCCCGGTCTGCACCCCGACGACGGTGACCACTGGAATCAACGCGTTCTTCAAGGCATGTCGCGAAATCACGACCCGCTCGCTCAGCCCCTTTGCCCTTGCTGTGACAACAAACTCGCGACCGAGCACCTCCAACATCGACGATCGCGTCATGCGGGTAGTAATGGCAGCCAGTGCCGCTCCCAAAGCAATAGAGGGCAGAATGAATATCTGGAGGTTCCGCCAGGGATCTTCGGTGATCGGAACATAACTGGCGGCCGGGAACCAGCCGAATGTTCGAGATGTGAAGAGAATAAGCAGGGTGCCGAGCCAGAAGTTTGGCGTTGCAAGTGCCAGAAGGCTCACGGTTTGAACCCCTGCCTCCGTCCTCGTTCCAGAACGAATGGCTGCAATTACACCTGCGGGAATCGCGATAAGGACTGCGAACGTAACGGACAGGATCGTCAACTGGATCGTCACAGGTAGCCTGTTGGCGATTTCGGTCTCCACCGGGCGCTGGCTGCGCATCGACAGGCCCAGGTTTCCGGTCACAACGCCCTGAGCCCAGTTGAGGTACTGCACCGGCAGTGGTTCATCGAGTCCGAACAAGGCGCGCATTTCCTCGCGCCGCTGATCATCTACCTCAACCTCGACCCCGATCATCATGTCAACGGCGTCGCCCGGAATCATCCGGGTCAATGCGAACACAACAATAGAAATCCCGATAAGAACCGGGATTGCCTGCGCGAGTCGCCGAAGTATGTACGTGATCATTTGACGTGTCCCGTTTCCCGAGTACGCGATTCCGGATGAGCTGCATCGCAATCGCGTCTGATCCCATGAACCTCGCTAAACACCAGTGTGGCGTGTCCAATCTCACGCACGGTAATGAACGTTTCACCCCAGAAATACTGGCTGCGGCTGGGTATCGGACCCGGCGAGGAGAAATGCTGCTAGCTGGCTTCAGTTAGCCCTACACACAGCTCGGAGCCTCAGGGATGTATTTGTCATCTCTATGCGAGGCATTCTAATCACACTGCGTCTGGAGATGCAAGTGAGGCAATGCAACTTCGGACTCTTTTTCCCCATAAATACGCAAATCATAGGAAGGCCAATTGAGATAGTTGATGTCAGGTTCAGCAAAGTTCGTGGGAGCCAGGGGCAGGTAAAGACTCATGGGGCCGCTCGGACACGGCCCCATGAATGCTGCTTCGCATGCGAAGTCGGGTTTCTGAGCTCAGTCGCCTCGCTGGTAGACAATCTGGCCGTTCATCACCGTGGTATCAACCTGAACACTGCCAAGTTTCGCGGGTTCAACGCCGCGCAGATCGGTCTCGAGGACAACGACATCGCCAACCTTGCCGGGATCGAGTGTGCCCTTGATGTGCTCCTCGAAGGATGCATAGGCACCTGCCCAGGTGTAGGCATTGACTGCCTCTTCGAGCGTGATCTTTTCCTCGGCGTAGAGCTCGTCACCTTCTTCGGAGAGGCGGGTCATCATCGTTTTGAGCCCGATCATGGCACTTGTCGAGACGACAGGCGCGTCGGTGCTTGCAGCTGCCACGATGCCGCGGTTGAGGAATTCTCGCATTGCATACGCATAGCGAATTCGATCCATCCCCAGGTTGGCGACATACGCCTTCTGGAACGAGTGCAGGAACGTTGTTCCCGGGATGGGGATAGCATTGATCGCCTGAATCCGATCGAGCAGATCCGGACGGAGAATGCTCGAGTGCTCGATCCGATGGCGGTGATCAGTTCGAGGAAGTTGCTGCAATGCCTCTTCAAAGGCGGAAAGAAGCAGATCGATCGCCGCATCGCCGATCGCGTGGGCACAGCACTGGAATCCGGCGAGGTGAGCTTCGATCAACTTTTCTTTCATCAACTGCGGATCCTGCATCCATAGACCGAGATTGTCGTCCTCGCCTTCGTATGGCTGGGACATTCTTGCGGTGCGGCCACCGATACTGCCGTCCAGGAATATCTTTGCAGGGCCGATCCGAAGCATGTCGTCACCGAATCCGGTGCGCAATCCGAGTTCGACAAGTTCGTCGAGACGCTCGTCGATCATCATCATGAGGTAGCTGCGAAGCGGGAGTTTGCCCTCGTTTCGAAGTGAGATGTAGGCAGCCATTTCGTCGGCTGTGCGGATCCCTGCTTCAGCAGCGCTGGTAACTCCCTGGGAGTAGTATTCCTGCCCGGCGAGGAGCAATGCCTCACGGATCTCATCGACAGTCGGTTCGGGAACCGCCCGGCGGGCCATCTTGTTAGCTTCTTCGCGGAGCACGCCGGTGGGGCGACCGTTGGCGTCGCGATCGATCGTCCCGCCTTCGGGATCCGGCGTGTTCTCATCAATGCCCGCTGCTTTCAGCGCAAGACCGTTGGCAACGCTTACGTGCCCACAGGCACGGACGATCAGGACAGGATTATCCGGCGACACACTATCAAGATCATCGCGGGTCGGATGACGCTGATCCTGCAGCCTGGCCTGGTCGTATCCTCGCGCGACAATCCAGCGGCGAGGCTCAGTTGAACGGACACGTTCAGCAATTCGGTTCACGATGTCCTGGATCGAGGTATTCGGGGGCGTTTTCGCGTCGACCTCACTTGCGGCAAACCCGACGGACATGATGTGGCAGTGTGCGTCGTTGAACGCCGGAGCAATCGAACGACCCTTGAGATCGATGACCTCAGCGCCATCGGTGCGCCAGTTCCTCGCCCCGTCATCATCTCCGACGTATGCGATTCGCCCCTGATGGATCGCGACGGCGGTTGCGTCGCTGGGAGTGCGGTGCCCGGTCAGGACGTGTCCGTTGACCAGAATCAGATCGTTGCTCACCTGTTGTTCCTTCCCCGGTTCGGGACAAGATTACACGTTCTGATGCTGGAGAGTAGCAGTGAGGTGATCTACCGGCAACATGCCCATGATGACGCTAACGGGCACCAAGGCGATCAAGTGCGTCTTCAGCCCGATCCAGCCTCGGGTCATCCCGAAGCGCTTGATTGTATTCGGCGATTGCCCGGTCAGTTTGCCCGAGTGCTTCGAGCGCCCGGGCCCGTTCGTAGCGCATGTCGCCGAATGTCTGGGCGCTGGCAATCTGTTCCTCAGCGACCTGAATCGCTTCCTGATGTCGACCGAGTTCGTTGTACGCCTCGGCCGGCCAGTAGACGTACCAGAGCATCTTCGGGGGAAGCCCGATCGACCGGGCTCGCTCGTATGCCTCAACCGCTTCCTCGTAGCGTCCCAGGTCGTGGAGGTTGGTACCGAGTGAATAGATCAACTCGGCATCATCAGGACGCTGTTCGAGTTCGTCCTGAATCATCTCTATTGTTCGCTGACGATTGACGCTGAGATCAGTTTCCTCACCCAGAATGCGATCGACGATGTCTTGCTGATCAGCCGGATAGACCGGGATGAAGCGATAGCTGAATGCGCGCCACTTCGAGATGAACTCTTCGTAGGAGATCCGGAAGTCCTGCCCGTGCATCGAGTCGTTCAATCGAAACACGCCGGCGTTATCGTCATAGCCACGAACGACTGAATAGTGTCCGATTGGATCAGACGCTGGCTCCAGCCATTGCTGGACGATCACCGGGATGTCATGAGCGATGAACGCTTGTAGGGTCTCAACATCGCCACCGTGCATCAGATGCGCCTCGAAGCCCTGCTCGCGAATGAAGCCGATCATGTATTCGTTCTTGCCATGACGGGTACCGTCATTTGGCCGCATGATCGGGCGAAGCGTTTCCTGATCAAACACAACATCGTAATGACTCAGGAGCATGCAGACCGAGGCTGCGGAGCAGTTGTTGAACGTCTGATACATGTGCTGCATTCCGGCAAGATCGGCAGAATCGGGGAGGTCGAGCGGTGGGTCGTCCGGCTCAGATTCAGGGGCAGGGGTCGGATCCGACTGTGTTGACTCGGTCTCTGGTTCGGGGGTTGGGGATGGCTCCACGGCTTCGGCAGGTGTCGGTTCCGGAGTGGCTTCTAGCAGTTCGGTCGCTGTTGGTTCAGCTTCCGGAGTTGGAGCTGGATTACCAGCGCGTGGTGCGTCGGCAATCTCGAATTCACTGATTGGCTCGTCATCTGATCGCTGCGTGCACGCAACTAGCACCATCACCGCGATTGCCGCGATAAGGGCACGCATGATCCTTCGGCGGGTCAGGTAGGTCGATCGTCTGCCGTGTGGTGCCATAACGCATGCCTGGATGAGTGTGATGCTCGGATGTCCGTCGATGACATAATGATACAGGCTGCGTTATCTGTTCGCCGATTCTCGCCACCATTTCGCGACATGATCTGCTCGGGCGATCCAGACATCGCCCAGCCCGGCGACGTAGTCAAGGAAATGAACGAGGGCCCTCGAGGGCGCTGGGCGGCCGATGACCCAGGGGTGAAACGTCATACACATGAGTTTGCCCTCCGCCCGGAGGACGTCGATGTCATCACGCCACATGTTGTAGGCATTATCCGGTGAGGCGATCGGATCAACGAAGTAGGAGTAGTCATCCCAGAGTCGGGATGGTGGTAACTGGAGAATCGGATCGGCACTGGATTCCGGTTGCTGTGTGAACGGGAGATCCCCGGCGGCGTAGTCCATGTTCCACTGGAAACCAAGCTGCTGCAACGCTTTGACGGTATCCTCATTGAAGCGCCAGGACGGTGACTTGTGCCCCACCGGCTCTTCTCCAGTGATGCCGCCGATTACTTCCCGGGTTCGTTTCAAATCCTCGATTTGCTGATCGAGCGACATGTCCCGGTAGTACCGGTGATCCCAGCCGTGAGTTGCGGATTCGTGCCCGGCCTCCTGTGCGGCGCGAACCGCATCCGGCCGATCTTCGGCACAGCGACCGACCCAGCAGAACGTTCCCTGCACGTCGAAGTCTTCAAGGATATCGAGGACACGCCACACGCCGGCTTCGAGGTCGTACTGCGCCTGAGAGCGCCAGTACCAGTCGTCTTCACCGTAACGATTGATGACGCCATATTCACCATCCACGTCAAAGGACAGGATGAGCGCGGCTCGGTGCCCGGCGGGCCAGTTTCGAGTGTGCGTGTCCTCCATGAAATCCCTTCGCTATTCAGCGCTAAGCCGGATGCGCCCGAATGAGATCGTGACAGAACTGGGTGAAGTTAGTCAGGGCGTCGTCCATGAGCTCTTTACCGGCTTCCGGGGTTGCCTGGGTCGCATCGCCGAGTGCCCCGTTGCGGGTGAACTCATCGAACCGATACGGCACCTGCACGCCGTACTTCTGCAACTCCTGACGGAATCCGGTGGTCAACTCGGTCAGTTCACCGGCTGCCAGCGCATTGTTCTTGACCAGATGCGGGACCAGTTCCATCGCGACCGACGTCTCGAACTCGCAGGCATGCCCGGTGTGGGCGGTTTTGGCGTGTTTTTCGCGCAGCGCACTGTCGGCAAAGGTGAAATAGGAGCAGGCGCCCACGAAGGTCATCCCGATTTCTTCCTGTGCCCGAACGATTGCGACGTTCATCGACGGAATATTGCCGCCATGGCCGTTCACGATCAGAAAGCGCTCGAACCCGTGGTGATGGAGCGATGCCATAACCTCGACTAGCACCTGGATGAACGTCTCCGACGAAAGCGTGATCGTCCCGGGGAAGTTCATGTGGTGGAACGAGACACCCCAGGGGATTGGCGGAGCCACAGCCACCGTCGGCTGCATGGTTGCCGAGGCACGCCGGCAGAACTCGGTCGACGCTTCGATGTCCATGTCAAGCGCCAGGTTTGGTCCGTGCTGCTCGTTAGAGCCAACCGGAAGTAGCACCAGTTCGACACTGGACTGGAGATCGCGCATTTCCGGCCACGAAAGCTCGGAAATCATCACGCCTTTCGAGAGATCAGGCATCGCCTGCATCCTTTCATCATTCTTCGCGCCCAGCGGTCTGACTACTGACCGGCCAGCTCACGACGGGCATTGTCGATCGCTGCTGCGGCCTGATCGATGTCTTCTTCGGTGTTGTAGAAGCTTGCGGACAGGCGCGAGCAGGTCGGGAAACCGATATTCCGGATAATGACTCGATCCTGAGCAAGTCGTTCGACGAGCGCCGGTGGCTCGACTCCCTCGACCGTGAAACTGACCAGTCCGGCCATGCGATCCTTTGGAGTAATGACGTGGACGCCGTCGATGTTGGAGAGCTTGTCCCAGGCGTACTTGCCAAGCGTCGCGATGCGCTCGTTGACCCAGTCCATCCCGAGTTCCTGACTGATCCATGACACACTGGACGTGTAACCGGCTACGGCTGGTTGATTCACGCCAGCTACCTCGAAACGGTTTGCTCCCGACTGCGGGAGGACATAACCACCCACGTGTTCAGACGCGCCGTACTGCATTGAGCTGCTGCCGACGACCGACTGATACAGGCGCTCGATTCCGCGCTCCGAAACAAACGTTGCGCCAGTGCCTTCCGGACCGCAGAGCCACTTCTGCCCCGGCGTTGCGTACACGTCGATCTCCAGCTCTCCCAGCTTCGCGGGAACCGAACCGGCCGACTGGGCAGCGTCGCAGATCAGAAGCAGGTTGTGCCGATTGGCCAGTTCCTGGATCTCTTTGATCGGCAGCACCGTTCCGGTATTCCAGGTCAGGTGTGACGTGACGATCATTCGCGTTCGGTTCGAAATTGCCGCTTCGATCGCGCCGACAACATCGCCGGTGCCATCTCCAAGGTTCACGCGACGGAGCTGGACACCGAATCGGCGGGCAACGACATAAGCAGGATACTGGCCGCCAGGGTGCTCTGTGTCGGTAATGATCAATTCATCGCCCTGCTCCCAGTTGAGGCCCATGATCCCGATGTTCATGCCATCGGTCGTGTGGCGAGTCAGCGCAACTGTACGGACCGGTGTCTCGAACGCGGCTGCGGCCGCTTCACGGGCAGTCGTCTTCGTTTGGGCCTCGCGCTGGAAACTCCGGCCTTCCTCGAACTCGAGTTTCATGTAGTCGTGTATTGCGTCCATTGTGCGCTGCGGAATCGGACCGAAGCTGCCGGCATTGAGGAAGACGTTGTTCCGGGCGTAGGGCATCTCCGCACGGATCGCGTCGACCTTGGCATCGTATTCAATCGCAGTCATCTCTACTCCTTCGTGCCGGTTCCGGTCCGGCTTTGATCAAATCCTGTCCAGCGCACGTTCGAGGTCTGCAACAATGTCGGTTGGATCTTCAATGCCAACCGAGAGGCGAATCAGGCCATCGGAGATACCGACTTCCTGCCGCTGTTCCGGGCTCAGCGCCCGGTGGGATGACATCGGTGGATACAGCACCAGGCTGTGTACGTCACCGAGCGTCGTTGCCGGCACGACCATCTGGAGACTCCGCATGAACTCCCATGCCTTCTCCTGAGTGCCGTCCTTCAGTTCGAACGAAACCATTGCCCCGAACTGATCATCGGGCAACAAGCGTTTTGCGGTTTCGTGACTCTTGTGGTTTGGCAGCCCCGGATAGTAGACCCACTGCAGTTTCGGATGATGCTGGAGCCAGTCAGCAATGATCGCCGCGTTCCGGCACTGCTTTTCAACGCGAAGCGCCATCGTCTTGATACCGCGCAGCACAAGCCAGGCTTCAAACGGCCCGAGCAGGCTTCCGATAGCCTTGTTGATTTCGTTCATCTCCGTGCGGCGCTCGTGCGAGGTTGCCGCAACACCCGCGGTCACGTCTCCATGCCCGCCGAGATACTTCGTGGAGCTGTGAACGCTAATGTCAACGCCATGCTTGCCAGTTGGAAACAGGAGCGGCGTCGCGAACGTGTTGTCCACGATCAGAATTGCGCCGTGTTCCCGGCACAGGTCGCGGAGTTTGTCCACAGCGGTGACTCGCAGCAGCGGGTTCGAGATCGTTTCGCAGAGGACAACGCGTGGTTTGAGTGACTCCATTTTCGCGGCGACGTCTTCAAGATCCAGGATATCGACAAACGTGGTCGGCACTCCTAGCGTCATGAAGACATTGCTTAGCAGGCTGGTCGTTGCGCCGTAGATATCTCGCGATGCGAGTATCCGGTCGCCGGATTGCACGTTGGTCAGGATTGCGGCATTGACCGCCGCCATCCCGGATCCGAACCCGAGCGCTGCTTCCTGCTCTTCGAGTCCGGCAATAGATATCTCCATCGCCTCGAGCGTCGGATTTCCGTACCTGGTGTAGGCGTAAACACCGTCGCCACCGCCGAGCGCTTCGTCCATTCGTTCCAGATCGCGATAAACGAACGACGAGGTTGGGTAGATCGGGGTGGTGACCGGAATGAAGTCGCGTGGTTCGGGACGTTCGCCAGCGTGAACGGCCCGACTGGGGCCTTTCAGGTCGCGACGTTGCCGATCGATTGTCATAACAGAATACCTCCGAACAGCGCGATACCTGATTGTGAGGGCGGCATCGCAGTCCATTTCATAGCAGGGTAACCGCGGCATGTCAACGATTCGCGGCCTGCCTGTTCGAGTAAGATTATCCACAACCGCCAAAAAGTGATTCGCGGCGTCCTGATCTGCCCGACTTCAACCGAGAGCGAATCCCTCAACGATGACCGCATTGAGTACCCGTATCAGGCTCACCGTTCTCCTTGCGCTGCTGATCGTCATCCCGGCGTTCGGCGTCGCCGCTCAGGAACCTGAACTCCGATTTGGGCTGCCGATGCAGGGCGACGCCGGTCCGTCGACGTGGTTCGTTACCCAGTGGTATGGGAACACGGTTTCCGCTGCTCGCAATGCCGACGATCTGTACTCGGTCGGTCAGGGGATACATTTCGGGGTTGATTTCGCAGCTCCATGTGGAACGAGTGTTGTCGCGATTGGCGACGGCAGCGTGTACGCAATCGACGGTCCGTACGGTTCACCGCCGCACAATCTGGTGATCGAGCATGCAGATGGCCTGTTTTCGCTCTACGGTCATCTGGAAGTCCGGCCGGCTCTGCAGACGGGGCAATCAATCAGCCGCGGAGCGGTTGTTGGGCAGGTTGGTGATCCTGCCGGTGCGAGTTGCGATCGGGCGCCACACCTTCATCTGGAGATACGGCGTGACGGCATGAGAGAGGCGGTCAACCCTGTCTCGTTGATTGATGCCGACTGGCGACGATTGACCGTGGGAGCCTCGATCACCGGTGGTGGCTTCGCCGTCGACCTGGAGAATCCAGATCGGTGGCAGCGAATCGATGATCAGCCCTCCATCAGGTTTCAGGGTCCCCGTTTGAACGATTACGACTCGCCCTGGCTGGTGCGCTGATGTGGCGTTGGTTTCTCTTCTGCTGGGTCCTGTCAACTACGCTGTTTCTGCTGACGGGTTGTGCGAGCAGTCAGCCTGTTGATTCAAGACCAGTTGCGACGCATACCGAGGACGACAGGGCAACGGCCACACCGGCTCCAGCGGCCACTCCACCAAACGCGGCTGTTCACAATCCTGATCCGACCAACACTCCCGCACCAATAGTGACGCCGGAAATCGCGCCGTCGCCCGAACCGGTGGCGCGAACGTCCGACGTGGTAACCGAGTCCGACTGCTGTGGCCTGTTAGACTGGATCGATTCGGACCACCTGCTAGTCTTCGACCAACCGACAGGCCGGGAAGATGGATCCTACGTGATCGATCTGTTTAGCGGGCGTGCCTCGCTCGTTTCGCAAGGATTCGGAATTCCTTCCCCTTCCGGCATGATCGCGATGCTGGAACCGGGAACTTCGGATTTGGTGATCAGAGACATCGATGGGGAGCAGTTAGCAAGCATCGAAACGAACGGGCAGCCTGCCTGGCCGTCCCCCGATGGAACCGTGGTTGCCTGGCTGGAACCGCTCCCAGTGCGGGTTCCCAGTTCATCGGTGAATCGGCAAGTTCAACTGAAGGTCAGTGATGTTGCCGGCACCGAGGTCCGAGCAGTTGCCGAGCTTCAGTCACAGGAGATTCGCTGGCTTCCGGACAACCAGCGCATCGTTACGATCGGTCGAGGTCGGGACTTTCAGTCCCCGGGTATCTGGCTGATCGACACTGACACGAACGAGATCACAGTACTGCACGAAGAGACGTTTGTTCGCAGTCTGGAACTGTCACCGGATGGCAGTCACGTCGCGTTCATGCGACTGTTCAACGATGATCCCGCAGATAATGGAGTCTTCGTCCTGAACATTGAAACTGGTGATCTACAGTACGCGTTCGAGACTGGCCCGTATCGATGGGATGCCGATGGTCAGCATCTCTGGCGTCTTCAGATGGGGGCAACCGGAGTCGAGGCCGATCAGCTCGTCAGATTCGATCCGTCGACGGGTTCAGTCGTTGAAGTGATTGATCTGGACGGGCAGGTGCTGAACGAGCAATGGGCATTGTCCCCGGACGGCGAGAAGGTCGCATTCTGGCGTTATGAAGATGGCATGGTGGTTGTGCAAGCCTTGCGATGATGATTGAGGGAAGATGCGTCGCACTGTTATAATTTTCTGAATATCGGTTGCCAGGGGTGCGCACAGCGCTGAGAGCGTGAGTTTCTAACTCACCAACCCTCCGAACCTGATCTGGGTAATCCCAGCGAAGGGACGGCACCAGCAGTTCAAGACGCTGCACGCTCCGCACCCGCCGCACCGTATGGTCGGCGGCATTTTGTTGCTCCGACCTGGTTCGTGAATCGAAATTGCAGGTGGGAGGAGCGGTTGTGACCGCATCAACTCCGTTTCCGACGCCCCACAAGGCGCTGACAATCGCGGGGTCAGATTCCGGCGGCGGCGCTGGGATTCAGGCTGATCTCAAAACGTTCGCGGCGTTGTCCGTGTATGGAACCTCTGTCATCACGGCGGTGACCGCGCAGAACACCGTCTCTGTTACCGGTGTGCACGAGATCCCGGTGGATATGATCTCCCGGCAGATCGATGCCGTTATGGACGACATCGGCGCCGATGCAGTCAAGACCGGCATGCTATCGTCACCAGCAATCGTCGAAGCCGTTGCCGATGGCATCAGGCGGCATCATATCAGCCAGGTCGTGGTTGACCCGGTGATGATCGCCAAGAGCGGTGATCGTCTTCTGCAGGAGGATGCCGTTCAGGCGGTGAAGATCCATCTGCTGCCTCTAGCGCAGGTTGTTACGCCGAACATTCCGGAAGCCGAAGTTCTGTCCGGAATGTCGGTTGAGTCCGAGGCAGACATGATTACGGCTGCGAAGCGAATCGCCGACTCGGGGCCGAAGATCGTCATTGTGAAAGGCGGCCACCGAAGCGGTCCGCCAATTGATATCGCCTGGGATGGCACGACGACCAGCTATTTTGAAACGCCGCGAGTCGATACTCAGGCTACCCACGGAACCGGATGCACATATTCTGCGGCCATTACGGCGAACCTTGCGAAAGGGATGCCTGCGGCGCAGGCGATTGAACAGGCCAAACAATACCTTTATGAGGCGCTGAGAACTGCGTACGACATTGGAGCGGGACATTCCCCCGTTCACCACTTCCACGAGCTCTGGTCGTTACGACAGACGACCGGATTGAAATGAGGAAAGAGATGCAGGAGAACGGTCGAAACGAACAACTGAACAAGCCATTGACGATCGCCGGAAAGGAATTCTCGTCGCGGCTGATCCTCGGGACGGGGAAGTACCGCAACAGCGAGGACATGAATGCCGCGTTCGAGGCATCCGGCACGCAGATGATCACGGTTGCGCTGCGGCGGATCGATTTTGATGATCCGGCAAGCCGATCGGTTCTGGAAGACGTGGACTGGCAGAAGTATCAGATCCTCCCGAACACCGCTGGAGCAACCACTCCCGAGGAAGCTGTCCGCGTTGCACGACTTTCCCGGTCGCTTGGTCTCTCGGACTGGATCAAGGTAGAGGTTCAGCCGGATCCGAAGTATTTGCTGCCGGATCCCGTGGGAACCTATGAGGCGAGCAAGATGATGATCGAAGAAGGCTTTACGGTTCTTCCGTACATGAACGCCGATCCGGTGCTGGCCTATCGTCTACAGGAAATCGGCTGTGCGACGGTGATGCCCGCGGCGTCGCCGATCGGTTCCGGGCAGGGAATCCCGGATTATCGCCTGATTCAGGTTATCGTTGAGCAGGCCGAAGTTCCCGTAATCGTTGACGCCGGAATCGGAGCGCCGTCTGATGCGGCGCTGGCGATGGAACTGGGCGCTGATGCCTGCCTGATCAACACGGCGATTGCGCAGGCAGAGAATCCCGCACTCATGGCACAGGCGATGAAAAAGGGCGTCGAGGCGGGCCGCGAAGCGTTCATCGCCGGTCGGATTCCGAAGAAGGCGTATGCGTCGGCCAGCAGTCCAATCGAAGGAGTGGTTCGGTAGTAACGATGGCTAACACCCGGGCGATCTGGCAACCGAAACTGAAGCAGGCGCTCTCGCTCTATGTGCTCACTGATCGCCTGCTTTCCAGGGGACTGTCTGAACAGGATGTCGTTCGTCACGCGATCGATGGCGGTGCTTCGGCGATTCAGCTTCGCTGGAAGGAAGGCCCGATGCGGGAGGCGGTTGCCATCGCACGGGACCTGAAAGCGATCTGCGCCGAGCACGGAGTCCTGTTCGTGGTCAACGACCGGCTTGACCTGGCAATGACGGTCGGCGCGGACGGATGCCACCTTGGCGAGGACGATATTCCGCTTCCTGAAGCCCGCTCACTGGTCGGCGACTCGATGATCCTCGGGTACTCCCCGGCAGATCTATCAGAGGTGCCGATGGCGGTCGATGCCGGAGCAGATTATCTGGGAGTCGGCCCGGTGTATGGTTCCAGCACCAAGGATGACGCCGGTGAGGCAGTCGGTATCGAACGAATGCGCGACGTACGTGATCTAACCGACCTGCCGTTCGTCGGAATCGGTGGTATCGGAGCCGACAATGCGGTGCCGGTCATTGAGGCTGGTGCTGACGGAGTGGCAGTGGTGTCATCGGTCGTAGCGCAGGACGACATCGAGGCGGCAGCTCGCGGACTTCGCGAACAGGTTGATGCGGCGCTCACCCGGAAACAACGATGAATTCGGTCCCGCGACTGCATCTGATCAGCAACCGGGCAATCTGCCCGCTCGATCAATTTCCTGGTGTTGCCGAGTCAGCGACCCGCGGAGGAGTTGACGCGATCCATCTCCGGGAACCAGATCTTGACGTCGAAGATCTTCGACCGTTCGCGCGGGAACTTCGCGAGCGTCTGAATGGGACTGGTGCCCGTTTGTTGATCAACCGACACATCGAGCTAGCGTGCGAAATCGGAGCAGGGGTTCATCTCGCAGAAGAACAGTTTGAGCGGATCAGTGAGGCCAGAGCAGCACTCTCCGATGCTGCTCTGGTAGGCATTTCGATCCATGATGTCGAAACCGCGCTTCGAGCTCAGGATGCCGGTGTGGATTACGTTATTGCCGGGCACGTGTTCGAGACTGGTAGCAAACCGGGCCAGGCCGGGCGGGGACTCGATTTCGTGACTGGCGTATCGGCGGCGATTTCGATTCCCGTCATTGCGATCGGCGGCATTACACCTGAAAATACGGCCGATGTTCGACGTGCCGGTGCACATGGCGTCGCGGTGCTTTCCGGCATTCTCGCCTCGGATAGCCCTGAGCGGATGGCTGCGGCGTATCGAACAGCGCTTGAATGCGATGAGGAACAGAGCCTTGAAGGTTGAATTGAACGGGAAGACAACGGAACTGGAGAACGTCGAGACTGTCGGCGATCTCATCCGGTCGAAAGACCTGAAACCGCAAATGGTAGCTGTTGAGCTCAACGGCGAGATCCTGCCGAGGGAGCAGTTTGACGAGCAGCGACTGAACGATGGTGATCGGCTAGAGATCGTCCACTTCGTTGGCGGTGGATGATCGTTGGGGCATCACTCGTCGAGCGGTGGGAGCTCGTCATTCGGGTCCCAGAGATGGCGTTCGAGGTCGACCTGGTATTCATCTATAAAGGTGACGCCTTCATCTTCGAGAAGTCCCCGCATGATCGCCGGATGGCCCCATGACCATCCACCAGTCAGAACACCAATTCGATTGACCACACGATGAGCGTTCTCTGATACATCGTCGGGGCAGTTTCGAAGCGCATACCCCACCATTCTGGCCGAGCGCCCGGCGCCGACATAGTGTGCGATCCGCCCATAGGTTGTTACCCGGCCGAACGGAATCTGGCGGACGACCGCGAAGACGCGGTTCACAAACGGCGAGCGTTCCTTCTCGTTCGTCTGACTCATTGAAGACTTCCTGCGTGACGATCCGACCGCCGCATGGATTGGAGTGTCCGGGGATTGTTGCTGCGATGATTTCTGTCCGCAGATCGCCCGTTAGACTGACGAAATGCCGTCGGGTACACTTCAAGATGCGTATTATTCACGATTTACTACCTGACGCTTGAGAAACTGAGGTACTTTCAACATGCGTGGCTTGCTAACCAAAATCTTCGGGGACCCCAACGAAAAGGCTCTGAAACCTTACTGGCGTGTTGTCGAAGAGGTCAATGAACTCGAGCCCGAGTTCGAGCAGATGACTGACACGCAGCTTCGCGAACTCACATCGGATTTCAAGGCCCGCCTCGAAGAGGGTGAAACCCTGGACGACATCCTGCCAGAAGCATTCTCCGCAGTGCGGGAGGCCTCCAAGCGAACACTGGGGTTGCGGCATTTTGACGTCCAGCTGCTAGCCGGTGCTGTTCTTCATTCCGGCAAGATCGCGGAGATGAAGACCGGCGAGGGGAAAACGCTCGTTGCCACGCTCCCGCTGTACCTCAATTCGCTGACCGGACGTGGTGCTCATCTGATCACACCAAATGACTACCTTTCTCGGGTCGGTGGTGGCTGGATGGGCCCGATCTATACCATGCTCGGCCAGTCTGTCGGCGTGATCGTTCATTCGACCGGGTACATCTACGATCCGGAATATGTGGATCCGGATCCAAGCCCTGATGAACGTCTGAACCACTGGCGGGAGGTCGAGCGCCGGGAAGCCTACGCAGCCGACATTACCTATGGAACCAACAACGAGTTCGGCTTCGATTACCTGCGCGACAACCTGGCATTTTCGGCGAAGCAGCAGGTCCAGCGTGGCCACGCCTTCGCGATCGTCGACGAGGTCGACAACATTCTTATTGACGAAGCCCGCACGCCGCTGATCATTTCCGGTCAGGCGCAGGAACAGGTCGACCGCTACGCCCAGTTTGCAGACGTTGCGCGTCGGCTTCAGCCGAACCAGCACTATGAGGTTGACCTGAAGCAGCGATCGGTCACCTTGACTGAGGACGGTATCGACCGGGTCGAACGCCTGCTTCAGATCCCGGAAACGGAAAGCCTGTACGACGAGCGACACGCGGACAAGACGCACTTCGTGGAGCAGGCCGTCAAGGCCGAGGCCCTGTTTCAGCGCGATAAGGACTACATTGTCCGAGACGGCGAAGTGATCATTATTGACGAGTTCACCGGTCGGCAGATGGAAGGCCGGCGGTACAGCGAAGGGCTGCACCAGGCGATCGAGGCCAAGGAAGGCGTTCGGGTTCAGCGGGAAACGATCACCCAGGCCACGATTACCTTCCAGAACTACTTCCGGATGTACGAGAAACTCGCCGGGATGACGGGCACTGCCGAAACCGAGGCCGAGGAGTTTAACCTCATTTATGGCCTCGAAGTCCTGGTGATTCCGACGAACCGCCCAATGGTCCGCGAGGACAACGGTGACCTCGTCTTCCGGAGTGAAGAGGCAAAGTTCCGGGCGCTCATCCGCGAGATCGAGGAAATGGTGGAGATCGGTCGGCCGGTACTGGTCGGTACAACGTCGATCGAGACCAGTGAGCGTCTGAGCAATATGCTCCGTCGGTCCGGTATCAAGCATGAAGTGCTCAACGCCAAACAGCACGAGCGAGAAGCCGCAATTATTGCCGGTGCTGGACAGTCCGGCGCTGTGACGATCGCAACGAACATGGCCGGCCGAGGTACGGACATCGTGCTCGGTGAAGGTGTCAAGGAAGCCGGTGGTCTCCATATCATCGGTACCGAGCGCCATGAGGCCCGCCGGATCGACAACCAGCTGCGTGGACGTGCCGGTCGCCAGGGTGACCCGGGTTCCAGCCGGTTCTATCTGTCTCTGGAAGACGAGCTCCTCAAGCGCTTCGGCTCCGATAAGGTCACGAACCTCATGGAGCGGCTCGGTATGGACGATGACACGCCAATCGAGCACGGGATGATCTCGAAGACGATTGAAAATTCCCAGACCAAGGTCGAGGGCCATAACTTCGATCTCCGGAAGCACCTCGTGCAGTACGACGACGTGGTGAACCGGCATCGGGAGGTTATCTATCACGAGCGCAAGAAGATCCTTGACGGCGAGGACATGCGCGAAAACGTGATGGAGATGATCCACGACCAGATCGAGGTTCTGGTTGCCGCGAACTGGCCGGAAGAGAATCACGAAGAGCCCGACTACGAGCGTATCCAGCAGGCGTTTGCGGTGATGGTGAATGATCGAAATGCCGTCACTGTGCGGGAGCTTGAAGGCCGCGATGAGGACGAAATCGTTGGATTCCTGATTGAAAAGGCTGATGCGGCCTACGCACGTCGCGAAGCAGACATGACGCCTGACACGATGCGTGAGATCGAACGGCTGGTCATGCTTCAGGTGATTGACCGACTCTGGATCGAACACCTGACGACGATGGATGACATGCGCCAGAGCGCCGGCCTTCAGGCGTTCGCACAGCGCGACCCGCTGCAGATCTACCGCCGCGAGGGCTACAACATGTTCCAGCGGCTGCTGCAGAACATCCAGTACGACGTCGCACATCAGATCTTCAAGGCCCAGCTCGTTCCGGCACTGCAGAAACCGGTCGTTGAACCTGGCGAGGCGAGTATGGGCGGCCAGACTCCGGTTCAGCGGACGGTCCGCAAATCAGCCGAAGAAAAAGTCGGCCGAAACGATCCCTGCCCGTGCGGCAGCGGCAAGAAGTACAAGCACTGCTGTGGTTCGCCTGCAGCGGCGAAGAAAACCGCCGGGGTGAGCTAGTCGCTACCACGGGGCTCAAAATATTGTAAGCAGGTGACGGCTGGCTATGTGCCAGCCGTCTTTGTTGTCTGGTTGCTCAAATGGCCAGAGTGTTCGAACGGAGATTCGTGTCTGAAGGGATGAGATTGAACAAGGCCGGCAAAGTGGTTTACGATAAGGGGAGCCAGAGTTCCAACACCCGAAAATCATGCTTCTGACAAGGGGAAACCGTGCAGCTCCTGGAGCGAGAACACAATCTGAGCGAACTTCATGTGCTTCTAAATGAAGTGCTGAGCGAAAGCGGAAGATTGGCGCTCCTGGCAGGTGAAGCGGGTATCGGCAAAACAAGCTTAATCAGGCGCTTCTTGCAGGAAATTGCCGGAACCGCTGTTGCTCACTGGGGTGCGTGCGACCCAATGGACACTCCCCGCCCTCTGGGACCACTTCTCGAGATTGCGCCGAGTCTGAGCGCTGAGCTTGCGGAAATGCTGGCTCGTGAGACTTCCCGATTTGAGGTTTTTCGGGGGCTCGTAACGACCCTGTCAACGTCGCGAAAAAGTCGGGTGGTGGTCATTGAGGATATTCATTGGGCCGATGAAGCGACATTGGACTTGATTCGTTTCGTCGGTCGGCGCATGGAATCACTAAACGCCCTTGTGCTCCTGTCTTACCGGGATGACGAGCTGCACCGGGAACATCCGCTTCACGTAGTGCTTGGCGACATTGCCACATCAAGAGCGGTGAAACGACTAAAATTGTCACGCCTTTCCATCGATGCTGTACGCACGCTGTCGGAGAGCGGTAGGCTGGACCCAGAGGCGCTGTTCGAACGTACCCGTGGGAACCCGTTCTATGTAACAGAGGTGCTGGCAACTGGTGGAGACGACATTCCGGACAGTGTTCGAAGTGCGGTGCTAGCCCGGGCTGGGCGTCTTTCCCGCTCGGCACGCTCCGTACTGGACGCGGCAGCAGTAATTGGTCCAACTGTGCCCGCACCATTGCTGGCCCAGGTGACCCAGGCAGAAGCGGATACCGTCGAGGAATGCCTGGGAGTTGGAGTATTGGATACCATAGACCGTGGGTACCAGTTCCGGCATGAACTCGGCCGGGAAGCGATTCTCGGCGCGCTTTCCCCTCAACGACGGATCGCTTACCACAGCATGATATTGGAAGCCATGGAGCATTCGGGCGCCACTACCCGACCTGATGAATTCGCTGCATTGGCCGCGCACGCTGAGGGAACAGGCCATTCCCGCGCAGTTCTTCGCTATGCGCCGATGGCGGGAGAGCGCGCGTCCGTCTTGGGAGCCCACCGCGAGGCGGCAGCGCAGTTTCGCCGCGGGCTACGTTGGACCGATGCCTCAACGAACCCGGAGATCGTACGCTCGCTCTTGCGAAACCTTGCCCGAGAGTGTCAATTCACGGACCAACTAGAGGAAGCAACTGAGGCGTTCACGCTTGCAGCAAATATTGATGAAGCGAGTGGCAACGTGGACGGACTGGGAGAGCTGCTTGCCGAGCGATCTTTGGCGCTCGTGTATATGGGGCGCAACGCAGACGCTGAGCGGTCAGTCCAGCGGGCGATAGATGTATTAACCAAACAGCCATCCGGGCCGACGCTGGCACGCGCCAGACAGATACAGGCCCATCTTCGGATGCTCGACCGCGATAATGACAATGCGATTGCAATCGGCTCCCAAGCGCTCGAACTCGCTCGAGAGCACGGGACGTTGAAGACGCTAGTGGCCGCGCAAGTAACCGTCGGATCGGCTCGGATAATGTCCGAAGATCGTGAAGGCGTCAATATGCTTGAATTGAGCGCTCAACTGGCGCTGGAGCACGATTGGGACGACATCGTTGCCCATTGCTTCGGCAATCTCGGAATGGGCCTCGGCGAACTCTTCTATCTCGACGAGTCGATCAACTGGCTGTACAAGGCGGATGAGTTCACTGCCGATCGCGATATGGATTTCTGGAACCATTACATTCGCGCCTGGATTGCGCTCATCCATGTGTACAGGGGTGATTGGTCATTGGCGGCAGAAATTGCGGGCAAACTGGTGGAGATTCCCGCCTTGTCGGCAATTAGTGCAATCACGAGCCGGACCGCCTTAGCCCGGGTACGAGCCCGGCGCGGCGATCCCGAGGTCTGGCCTCTACTCGATGAAGCGATCGAGATAGCGTTGAAGGCCGATACCCTTCAACGCGTCGCGCCGCCGTTACTGGCCCGGGCGGAAGCTGCCTGGCTCGAGGGCGACGTCGAAACAACACTCGCCGAGGCGTGCAAGGGGTACGCACGCGCAGTGGAACGCGGACACAAATGGTTCGCCGGTGAGTTCCTCTACTGGAGCTGGAAGGCAGGTGCTGAATTCGACGCTGTTTCGCACATTTCCGAACCATACGCTATGCAGATTCGTGGTGCCTGTCGGGATGCAGCACAGAAGTGGCGAGCAATTGGCTGCCCCTATGAGACGGCTCGAGCACTGGCGGAGAGTGACGATGAGTCGGCGCTTCGTGAAGCACTAAGGATCTTTACTGACCTGGGCGCTCGCCCGATGATTTCGGTTACCAAGCAGCGCTTGCGGGAGTTGGGAGTGCGAAAGATCCCCCGCGGACCACGACCGGGTACGCTATCTAATCCCGCCGGTCTTACGCCACGCGAGACCGAGGTACTGTTACTGATAAGGGACGGCCTCAGTAACCAGGAGATCGCTGAGAGTCTCTACCTGTCTCCTCGCACCGTTGAGCATCACGTCTCCTCCATTCTTTCAAAGCTGCACTCCAGGACACGACTGGAAGCGGCACAAACAGCGAACGAATTGCGGCTGGCTCCCCCAGAATAGGTGAAGGCTTTATCCAATCTAGGTGACCTCACTGATTTCGTCAGTCCCCGTTTCCTTCATGCTAGAAGCAGTTGTTTTTCAGTTCTACATAAGGAAGGAGATGCGGGGATGGCTCGTTACATGGTGGAGCGAACGTTCTCGGAGGGGCTGGGGATTCCAGTGAACGACGATGGCGCTGCGACATGTATGAACGTTGTGATCGGGAACGCCCAACATGGCGTCACCTGGATTCACTCCTATGTCCAAGAGGACAAGCGGAAGACGTACTGCATCTATGACGGTCCGAATCCCGAGGCGATTCGAGAGGCCGCCGAGACGACCGGCTTGCCAGTCGATCGCATCACGAGGGTCGCTGTGCTCGATCCATATTTCTATAAGTAGTGAGTATCACTGCCGCGCTTCAGGATGATGTGCACGAGTAGAAAGGGCTCGAAAATGGCATTAGCAAACACGCACGCGACCCGCGACGCAGTTCTTGTTCGACTCACTCTGGCCGCGATGCTGACTCTGGGATTCGTGCTGATGGGAGTATCCAGCGCAGGTGCGTCCGGACCCACGTGTTCGGATTCGAAACTCGGCGATTGGGCAAACCATGGGCAGCACATCACCGAAGACTATGTCTTCGCCGGCG
>SLMJ01000215.1 GCA_007133615.1 Thermomicrobiaceae bacterium
CCAAACGCCCGAAGATGATCAGTGTTCAGGCGGAGAACTGTGCGCCGATCGTTCGCGCGTTCGAAAAGGGTGAGCGGCATGCAGATCTCTGGGAGAATGCTTCAACGATTGCGCCCGGCATGCGGGTTCCGGTTGCGATCGGCGACTACCTGATCCTGGATGCGATCCGTCAGAGCGGCGGGACGGCGATCGCCATCTCGGACGACGAGATACGCCAGGGTGTCGACATGCTGGCCAAGCGGGAGGGCTTCTTCGCCTCTCCGGAGGTCGGATCAGTGGTCATTGCCGCAAAGAAGCTGCGGGAGTCCGGATTCCTCAAGCCTGAGGACGAAACCGTAATGTTCTCATGCGGAAGTGGACTGATGCACACCGACATGGTCCACGGGGATTTCCCCGTACTGGAAAAGGATGAGGAAGACCCTGGCCGGTTCATCTAATCGATGGGTTGGCAGGCCGGACAGAATCTCGTCCCGCGCTGGCCGATGACCGCCCTGACGATCGGCGTCGCACATTCCGGGCAGGGATCATCCGGAGAACGAGAGTAGATGCGCAGCCGGGAGAGGTTCTCTCCCGGCTCTCCGTTTGCATCCCGATAGTCGCGAAGCGTCGTCCCCCGATATCGCAGCGCACTCTGGAGGACGTCCTGTATGGATGCGTGCAAACGCGAGACCTCATCCGTGGTGAGTTCATGTGAATGGCGCTGCGGGTGAATCCGTGCCTGGAAGAGCGCTTCATCCGCGTAGATATTCCCGATTCCGGCAATGAACGATTGATCCAGCAGGAGCGGTTTGAGGATCCGACGGCGACTGTGAAGCATCTTACGGAACCTTTCCGACGTGAAGGACGGATCAAGCGGTTCCGGACCGATGGATTGATCGAACAACTCGTATTGCTCGGGCGTGAGTAGTGACCAGCGCCCGAACTTGCGGACGTCGTTGTAGCGGAGTTGCTGCCCGTTATCCAGATCGAACCAGAGATGAAGATGTGGTCCTTGTGGCGCCGTTTGGTCGGTGAGTGATAACTCTCCGGTCATCCTGAGATGGATCGTCACCACGTCTCCCGAATCCAGCCTGAGAAGGATGAATTTGCCCCGTCGACCGAGCGCGGTAATCTCCTGACCATCAATTCGTTCACAGAAAACGTCTGGTTGAGGTGTTGCAACGCACCGATCGTACGGTCCGATATGCGTACATGTGACGGTACGTCCCGTCAGGTGTGGTTCCAGTGTTCGTCTGACGGTTTCGACCTCGGGAAGCTCCGGCATTTCCCACTCCAACTCTGCTAGGCTAGAGTATAGAGGTTGGAGAAGCGGAACTGGAACGTGAGGGGAGATTCATGGCCGAGGAATGCATCTTCTGCAAGATCGCACACGGTGAGATGCCTGCGGATACCGTCTACCAGGATGAGCGTGTCACTGCGTTTCGAGATATCAGTCCGCAAGCAAAGCTTCACGTTCTGGTCATCACGAACAAGCATTTTGATTCACTCAACGAGGCTTCAGCCGATGACTCAGATTTGCTGGCCCACGCCATGAAGATCTGCGCGATGGTTGCCAGGGACGAAGGGATCGACCAGAGCGGGTACCGTGTGTTGACCAACGTCGGTGAACAGGGCGGACAGTCGGTGCATCACCTGCACTTCCACGTTCTCGGCGGTGAAACTCTCACGACCCGGCTGGGCTCGTAATCTTCGCTGAAACTCATGTCGTTTTCGGGGCGGAACAGCCCTTGGAGACGCACCGCGCGTAGTGGATTCAGGGTAGAATAGAGTACGGGACAGGAACACCGGGACAATTGAGTTCAGTGAACAGAGGATACGGTGCTTTACGACTTTCTTTCGGGTAATTTGCCGATCTCGCTGATCATTCTCGCGCTGGTCGGGATGTGGGCGTATCGGAGCCGGTCATCGATACGGCTGGCAATGAATGATCCCAGCCCGTTCTGGGCATGGGCTGCGAAAATCGGCGTCGTATCCACGGGGCTCTTTTTCATCTGGGTGACCGCGCTGGATAACTGGCGTCAATTGCTCGGTTACGTCATCATCACGGGACGCGAGTACGCGGCTGACCCGTTCGAACGGGCTGCGACACCGGAGATGCTTCGCTGGGTCTCTCTGGCGTTGCTGGTGGTTTCGATCGTTTCACTGGCCATGCTCTACGCCCGTCACATGGGCCCCTACGTGTTCCTGATTATCTCCGTGATCTTTGCGCCAATCGTGATGTTCACATTCAACGAGATCCGGATCAGCGCTGATGCGTTCCTCCGTCTCTCGGAGCACGCACTGGAGAATCCGCAGCTGCTGGATGCCGGGGCGATTGTGTTCTGGTCAACCGGGATGTTCGTGATAATCGCAGCCGTTGTTCTGGCCGCGTATCTGACGTTCTTCTCGCTGGTCGCTCTGCCGTTGCGAATCCTTTACGGACTCACGCAGGCGCCGAAAGAAGAGGGATTGGCCCGCATCTACGAATCCTACGAGCGTCGTGCTCGCGAATCACGGTCTGAGGGCAACCGGACTTCAGGCGGAGACGCGACCGCCAAGCCGTAGCGGTTACTCCGGCGCCTGATCCGTGGACTGCTGCGCTCGCATCGAGAGCTCAGTTACCCGGAGCTCTGCGCGGTCCAGCATCTGATTGCACCGCTCGATGATTGTCATGCCGTACTCGTATTCCAGTACGGCATCTTCGAGGCTCAGTTCGCCACCTTCGAGCCGCGCGACGGACGCTTCCAGTTCGCGAACCAGTTGCTCGTAGGATGCATCCTCTGGAATCTCGCGGGTGATTGGATCGTTCTGTTCACTCATCAGGACGTTTCCTCGTCTGTGCTGCTGGTAACGTCGTTTACCGTAACTGATGCTGATCCGTCATGAAAATCGAGTTTCAGTGAATCACCGGTGCGAACGCCTGCGATCCCGGGAATCCGATTGCCGGTCGTCGGATCGGTCACCAATGCATAACCTCTGGCGAGTAGCGTCCTCGGGTTGAGCAGGTTGAGTTGCTGCTCAAAAGAACGCATCCGCTCTCGTTCTCGCTGTTTCCGGATGTCGAGTGACCTGAATAGTTGATCGGCGAGACGGTCCACCCGCATTCGCTCCTGCTGGAGTGACCATTTCGGGTCAAAGCGGGCGAGACGCTGGTGCAGTCCGTGGACATCCGCGCGTTCTGCCGCAAATCGCTGGCTCATGCTGGCGATCAGCGTGTCTGCCGCGGATCGCAGATGCTGGACGTACTCCCGTATATGCGGGGCTACCAGTTCCGCTGCGGCTGACGGGGTTGGGGCGCGTTTGTCGGCAACGAAATCGGCTAGCGTGAAATCGGTCTCATGGCCGATGGCCGAAACGACCGGGATCGACGAGCCGAAGATCGCCCGGACAACACGCTCGTCATTGAACGCCCAGAGATCTTCGATTGAACCTCCACCCCGCGCAATAATGACCACGTCCGCGCGCCCGTCCGCGTTAACGCTCTCGAGGGCGGAGATAATCGAGGCTGGAGCGGTGTCGCCCTGCACAATGGCCGGCGCCAGGAGCAGTTCTCCCAGCGGATAGCGACGTTTCAGTACGTCCTGGATGTCGTGCCAGACTGATCCGGAAGGAGACGTAACGACGGCGATGTGGCGGGGATGTTCGGGAATCGGGCGCTTTCGGGATTCATCGAACAGTCCCTCCTTCTCGAGCTTCTCCCGCAATTGCTGAAGCTGAAGCTGGAGCAGGCCCTCGCCGGCGTCGATTATCTGATCGACATAAAGCTGATAGGTGCCAAAGGTCGGGTATGAACCGATTCGACCATTGGTGATCACCATGTCGCCGTCGGCGGGTCGGTGCTGGATTATCGGCAGCGTGTTCTTGAAGAGTGCGCAGCGTAGCTGGGATTTCGCTGACTTGAGCGTGAAATACCAGTGCCCGTTCGCCGAGCGGCGGGCGTTGGAGACTTCTCCGCGCACCCAGACGTTCTCCAGCAGCGGGTCGCTCTTGAAGAGATCTTCGATGTACCGTGAGATCTCATCGACATCAATGATCTGCATCCCGGAGCTGGCGGGATCGAACATCATGCTGGTCTCATGCGAAAGAGCGGGTGCCCGAACTCGACTGCTTCACCGTTTTCGACAAGTACCGCGTCGATGACGCCCGGGCGGTCCGCAACGATCTCGTTCATGATCTTCATCGCTTCGATGATCGCAACGGTCTGGCCGACCTCAACGGTGTCACCCGGGCGAACAAACGAGGGTTCACCCGGTGAGGGTGCTTCGTAGAATGTCCCGACCATTGGGGACGTAATCTGATGCCAGGGCTGCTCCTGGGGCTCGGGTTGAGCCGGTGCAGCGGAAGCCGCCGCAGCGGGATCAGCCACCGGCGCTGGTGCCGTGGCCGGAGGCGGTGTTGTGGACCGGGCGCAGAGGAAAATATGCAAATCACCCTGGGTCACCTCGATCTGCTCGAGATCACCTTGACGCATGACGTCAACCAGTTCTCGAACCGCATCGGTCAGTTCCGAGTAGCCTCCAGCTTGCGCGGAGTTCGATGTGTCCTTGTCGAACTTCGCGCCGTTATCCTCTGCCATACCCTCAACCCGTCCGTTCACGACTGTTCGGCTTGCCAGCTGGTCCCGATCAGGTTACACGCTCGAGGTACTCGCCCGTGCGTGTATCGACCTTGACGATGTCTTCTTCGTTGATGAAAAGGGGAACAGTGACCGTCAATCCGGATTCGAGCGTTGCTGGTTTGGTGGCACCGGTTGCTGTGTCGCCACGATGACCCGGATCGGTCTGGGTCACCTTCAAATTGACGGTTACCGGCAATTCGACATCAACTGGCGCCTCCTGATAGGTCAGCAGGTCGATCGTGTCGTTCTCCTTGAGATAGTTCGTCGATTCACCAAGGACATCTTTCGGCAATGAGAACTGATCGAATGAATCGATGTCCATGAAATTGTAGTCTTCGCCGTCCTGGTAGAGAAACTGGACGTGCCGGCGCTCGAGACGCGCCGTCTGAAACTTCGTTCCAGCGTTAAATGTGTCCTGAGTAGTGCTGCCGGTGCGCAGATTTCGCATAGTCATGCGGACAAAGGCGCTGCCTCGTCCCTGCTTGACGTGCTGAAAGTCGGTGACCTTTACCAGTTCACCGTTCATGTCCAGGGTGATGCCCCGGCGCAGTCCACCTGTATCGATCATTTCAAGTCCTCCGTGATACGTGCAGGCCGCTCTGGCCGCGCGTTGCTGACTATTACACCGATCGTTTCGGTGATTCAGTAAAGATGTCTATCCCATTTTCGGTAATTGTGGCAACGTCTTCGATCCGGACGCCACCCCATCCCGGAATGTAGATGCCGGGCTCGATCGTCACGACGTTTCCGGGTTCCAGCGGCTCATCATATCGCGGGGAAAGCGATGGCCCTTCGTGAACCCGAACTCCGAGCCCGTGCCCCAGCGAGTGGATAAAATAGTCCCCGTATCCCGCCTTGCTGATGACATCCCGGGCCAGTGCATCGGCTTCGACACCGGTCATACCGGGCTTGATGCCCGCTTCAGCCGCTTCGATTGCATCATAAACAATCTGATAGATCTCCCGCAGCTTCGGTTCCGGTTCGCCCACCCAGACTGTGCGGGTGAGATCTCCGCAGTATCCATCCACGTAGGCGCCCATGTCGATGATGATCGGTTCGCCTTCCTGAATAACCCGATCGCCGGTCGGATGGTGCGGCAATGCTGCGTTGGGGCCGGAGGCAACGATTGTGGGGAAGGACGGTCCCTCTGCGCCGAGTTCCCGGAAGGCCTGCTCGATCCGCCAGCCGACGTCTTTCTCGCGCTCGCCTGACTGGATAGTTGGTTCAACCCTGGCGAGTGCCTCGTCGGTTGTCTTCAGGACCTTCGCGAGCTTTTCGATCTCGTCGGGAGTCTTGATCTTACGAAGATCATCGACGGCATTGCCGACTGGAACGAGTTTCACGTCCTCGTCAAGGTTCTTCTTGATTGTCCGGTAATCCTGGTAGAGGATAGCGGAGTCCTCAAACCCGATTCGCCTGGCGCCAATCTGACGAAGGACTTCGGCGTCGTTGCGAGCAAGGCCGGGCATCTCGCGTGAAAACGAGACGATTTCGAAGTCTGGTGCCTGATTCCCGGCGTTCTCTGCCTCGATCGGACTGGTGATCAGGGCCGCGCGGTCATGACTGATGACCAGATGTCCGGCGGATTCGTTTGGGGGATGGTCCTCCGCGAGAAAACCGCTCAGGTAGAAGCGGTTAGAGAGGTGGGTGATGACGATTGCGTCGAGTTCTTTCTCCTTGAGCACGTCGCGGAGTCGGTTCAATCGCTCCGACATGTTCCTCCCTTAGCTCATTCGCTCACCGACAGCCCGGCCAGATAGCGAAGCGCCAGGATGTAGCTCTCCGCTCCGAATCCGGCGATCTGACCGGTAACAACCGGCGCAGTGACCGATTCCCGCCTGAACTCCTCGCGTGCGTGCACATTGCTTAGATGCACTTCCACTGCCGGCACGCTGATCGCCGCTAGCGCGTCACGCAAGGCAATGCTGTAGTGCGTGAACGCGCCGGGGTTGATGATAACACCACGGACGAATCCGGCGCGTGCCTGCAGCTTGTCGATCAATGCACCCTCGTAGTTCGACTGGAAACTCTCGATCTGGATACCAAGTTCGCCAGCGACTGAATTAATGCGCTGGTTGATGTCATCGAGTGTCTGCGTTCCGTAGACGCCAGGTTCGCGGACCCCGAGCATGTTCAGGTTCGGTCCGTGCAGCACCAGAATCGTGTTCGAATTGTTTCCTGCCGTCACTAGCGAATCCAGCCCTTCTCGCGTAATTCTTCGTTCCCCAGCAGTCCGAGTAGTACCTCGTACTGGGTTCCCGCGTGTTCCGGATGATACTCGAAGCGGGCGCGTTCGAAATATTGAACCGTTCGGCCCGTATCCGGATCGGTGAACTCATCACTGATCGGGTATCCGAAGAGTGCCAGCGACTCACGGAACGAAATGCCCGGATCCCCGAAATTGAGTCCGTGACTCTGCCAGTAATCCAGAAATGCTCCGCAGGCGTTCTGGCCGGTGACCTCAAAGTAGTGGCAATCAGCGGCTGGATCCGGTTCAACGGAATTGAAGGCGTTATGATCCAGCAGACCACGCCGGTTGGCGTCCTCGTGCCCGAGTCGACCAAGGAGCACTTCATACGGTGTCCCGGCATGTTCCGGATGGTGCTCGTATCGCTGTCGTTCGAAATACTGGACGGTGTGCTCCCGCATTGTGTCCGCGTTGAGCTCCATGAACTCTTCCGTCTGCGGGAATCCGAACACCGGCAATCCGCCGTTCTGGAGCCAGTAGCTGAGGAACACGGTGCGGAGCGTGTGCCCGGTTTCATCGAAGTACCAGAGATCGTCGGTGCTTTCGACCGGGGCAACGCGTGAGGCTGGTGTCGCCATCTGAGCGATCTCCTGCCACACAGATGGATCTTCCTGGCCCAGGCGCCAGGCAGCCATGCCCCCGAGGTCACGGTTAATCATGACATCGAGCTTGTATCGGAGACTGTCGACGTTCTCGAACCAGACCTCGTGCTGAACCGTCTGTTCTTCGGTGTTATTGTTGTTTTCACCGTCGTCGTTCTCGTCGTCATCGTTATCGTTGCTGACCGGGCGGGTTTCGGTGTAGGTCGCCCAGGGGCTCTTGGCGTCGTCATCCCAGTGAAACTCGATGTTGTCCTTCTCGTTGAGCGCCATCGTCATGTCAAAGCGCATGGCTCTGGCCTGGCCGGCGGTCTGGTTGGGATTGTCGGGCTCGAGCTCCCAGTCATAGCCATAGAACGGCACCCCGAGTAGAACTTTCTCCTTCGGGATACGTGATTTCGCGTAGCTGGCGACACGATCGACCCAGTTTACTGGCGCAACTGGTCCCGGGCTCGATGCACCGACGGGGGTGTAGTCGTAGGCCATGATGACGATCAGATCGTTGTAGTTTGCGAGCTCTTCATAGTCGTACGCACCTCCCCAGACGGACGATGCATCCGAAACCCTGGCGATGACTGCCTGAGTAACCAGTCGGTCCTTGTCCCAGAGTCGCTCTGAGAGCTCTTTCTGAAACTGAGTCATCAGGTCGGCATCGTCGGCGTTGACGGCTTCGAAATCAATGTGAATGCCGTCCCAGTTGTTGGTTTCCACCAGGTCGACGAGATTGTCGATCGCCTTCTCCCGAATGTCTTCGTCCTCGAGTACCTGGGTGAAATCATCCCAGCGCGGAACGTTGGTCACCATCGGAACGATCTGCACGCCTGCATCCCGCATGACCTGAATTCCCAGTGAACCGCCGAGGGAGTTGATCGATCCATCGTCCCGAACCTGATAAAGATAGGGCGAAACGATGTCGAGGTTGTGAACGTTCTCCTGAAGCGAGTTCAACGACGTTGCATCCCACGGAACGTGGTACCCCCATCGAATCCGATTGGGATGCTCTTCAGCGCTGCTCGAAAGTGGCGGGAGAATCGCCGCCCCGAGGACGACGACAACAAGCGCCAGATGACGCGAGATCCGAAACCAGTTCACGTGAGCCCTTCACCTTCCCAAGTGCCGTTTCTGTTCTTTCTCGTTAGCCTCGTGGAATGGCCTGCGCCGCCGCCGCCTGAACGTAGATACTGACCGGCACTGATGTCCCTTCCACGTTCGCAGATCCAGAGAATACAACCACTGGAACGAGATACTGCGTGCCCTGTGGACTTCCAGCTACTGTGTACGCGATCGATACGCTGGTGATATTGGCCGTTGCCGATGCCCCCTGGAAACCGGCTGGAAGGTCGTTTGCGCGGATATCAACAAACCCCCGACCGCTCGTCGCATCCGCCCAGAGGTCCTCAGCCGGGCGGAGCCCATACGTCGATCCGCCGAGCGACTGAAACCAGCTAATGGTTGCTTCGGTGACGACTCCATCGCCACGGACCGAGACGCGGGCGGAGGGCGTGCCCGAGATGATGTTCGACGGCTCTGCGGGCGAGATCAGCACGTTTGCGACGCCGGTCTGTTCGTTTCGATTCCGAACTTCTCCGAAGCCGACATTGCCCGTCACCAAACCGTTATCGACCAGCCAGTTGCGGGCCGTTGCAACCAGTTGATCGTTTCCCGGAATCTGCGGCGGGCTGTCGGTCGATGACGGCCGGACGAACTGAATCGATGACGGGTTGATGTACAGACTCGCTGAACCGCCTTCGGCCTGGAAGCTACCGCCACCCTGGTCGACCACCTCTGCACCGATCCCGAGATTCGTCGCAACGTTCTGTGCGTCCTGAAGCGACCATTGACGTCGGTTGATTCGATAGGCGAGTGCCTCCGATGGTACCGCCTGAAGGCCCATGTCCAGATTGAACTGGAGATTCAGTGCATCCGCAGGGCTGCCGCTCGGCATATCCCCAGCGGGGAGTTCGCCAAACTCGCCCGTGACCGGCGGAGACGCCGGTGGCGCTGGTTCTTCAGGAACTGGAGTCGGAGTCGGCGGTGGCTCCTCAGCAACCTGGACCGGTGTTGGAGTTGGCGTGGGTTCGGGGTCCACTTCTACTGTCGGTGACGGCTCTGGTGTAAGTGGCACCAGTTCGTCTGTCGGATCAGGTGTTGGGGTTACCTGCTGCAGAGCCGCTTCCGCCTCGGCCGTAGCGGTGGCGATCGCTCCTGTGTCTTCCGCCATGTCAGTGTCGTCCTGCTCGTCGTCATCTCCTCCGGTGGCTACCAGGGCCACGATCACGACGACAAGCAGAAGTGCGGCGGCGCCAGCGCCGGGTAGCACGAACCGCTTCCACTTTGGCTGTGTCGGTTCTGGTGGTTGCCCGCTTGGCACAGTTGGATTCCAGCGTGTTGTCATAATGTAAGTGCAATCCCTTATCGAGTTCAGAATTGAAAACGGGGCAAACTCACGGCACCTGCTGAAGTCGACAGGAGCCCCTGCAAAGCATAACGATTATCGAGCAAATATGTTGCAAATCCGAACTACACGACTTCCTGGATCCGTCGCAGCTCGACGATCTGATCCCGTAACATGGCTGCTTTCTCGAACTCCAGTTGCTTTGATGCTTGCTTCATCTGCTTTTCGAGATCCGCAATCATCCGGGCCAGTTCGTCCGGCGGTATTTCACTGATGATTCCGGATTCGCCGTTTTCATCGTACGCAGGCTTCTCTTCAGCGACCGCTCTCACCCGGTCGGTCAGGTCCTTGATCTCTTTGACGATTCCGCGTGGGGTAATCCCATGCTGTTCGTTGTGTTCGAGTTGACGCGCCCGGCGACGATACGTCTCATCAATCGCCCGGCGCATGGACCGGGTCATGTTGTCGGCGTACATGATGACGAGTCCGTCTACGTGACGGGCTGCCCGACCGGTCATCTGAATCAGTGATCCTTCTGATCGGAGATAGCCTTCCTTGTCGGCATCAAGAATTGCGACCAGCGATACTTCTGGCAGGTCGAGCCCTTCACGGAGCAGGTTGATTCCGACAACCACGTCATAAACTCCGAGTCGAAGGTCACGCAGAATCTCCACGCGCTCCAGGGTATCGATCTCGCTGTGCAGGTAGTGCGTGCGCACGCCGGACTCTTTTAGAAAGTCCGCCAGGTCCTCTGCCATGCGCTTCGTCAGCGTCGTCACAAGTGCACGTTCGCCGATCGCAACCCGGCGATGAATCTCGTCCATTAAGTCGTCGATCTGCCCACGCGTCTGCCGAACGGAAATCTCCGGGTCAACCAGACCGGTTGGGCGGATGACCTGCTCGACTTTCTGCTCGCTGTGTTCCATTTCGTATGGGCCAGGAGTTGCCGAGACGTAGATGAGCTGGTTCACGCTGCGCTCGAACTCATCAAACGTCAACGGGCGGTTGTCTCGCGCTGACGGCAGCCGGAAACCGTAGTCGACCAGGACATCCTTGCGGGACCGATCCCCCGCGAACATCCCCCGTATCTGCGGTATCGACATGTGAGATTCATCGATGAACATCAGGAAGTTGTCCGGGAAGTAGTCCAGAAGCGTCCACGGTTGTTCTCCCGGTTTGCGGCGAGAGAGATGCATCGAATAGTTCTCGACGCCGGAGCAGTAACCCGCCTCCTGGAGCATCTCAAGGTCATACATCGTTCGCTGCTTCAGCCTGGCCGCCTCGAGCGATTTGCCCTCGGCTTCGAGCTCGTTGAGACGCTGGTGGAGCTCTTCCTGGATGTCGTTGATCGCAAGCTGGAGTTTGTCCTGACTCGTGACGAAGTGGCTGGCCGGGTAGACCTCGACCTGATTCCGTTCGACCAGAACTTCACCGGTGAGCGGGTCGATCTCGACGATCCGATCGATCTCATCGCCCCAGAACTCGACACGGACTGCGATCTCTTCGTAGGACGGGAAAATGTCGAGCGTATCACCGCGAACCCGGAATGTTCCCCGGGTGAGCGTCATATCGTTACGCTCATAGCGAATGTCGATCAGGTGCCGAAGCACACGATCCCGGCGCACCGAACCGCCTTTGCGGAGTTTGACAACTGTGGCCCCGTAGTCTTCCGGCGACCCGAGACCGAAGATGCAGGAGACGCTGGCGACGATGATGACGTCTTCCCGGGTGAGCAATGCTCGTGTCGCCGCGTGGCGAAGCTTCTCGATCTCTTCGTTGATGTCGGAGTCTTTTTCGATGTACGTGTCGGTCCGCGGAACATACGCTTCCGGCTGGTAATAGTCGTAGTAGGAGACAAAATACTCAACCGCGTTGTTCGGGAAGTACTCCTTGAACTCGCTGTAGAGCTGGGCAGCAAGGGTCTTGTTGTGGGCGAGCACGAGTGTCGGACGGTTGACCTTCTCGATGACATTCGCCATGGTGAACGTCTTGCCGGAACCAGTCACGCCGAGCAGCGTCTGGTGTCGGAATCCCTGCTCGAGCCCGTCAACGAGTTGATCGATCGCCTTTGGCTGGTCTCCGGTTGGCTGGAAGTCCGTTCTGAGTTCGAATGCTGACACGGGTGGCTGCTCACTCATTCTGCTGCTTGAACGTTCACGGCAATGTGGACCCCGAAGTATACCGAATACCTCTGTGTGCCGGACTACCGGATCGCGTAGAACTCGGCTTCTTCACCACCAACGGCGATGACGTCGAAGATGTGTCGGGCCGCCCACCGCTGTCCCGACCATGGCAGTCGTGCGACTGTCTCTTCCAGATCACACCAGGCGTAGTCACCATACTCGGGGGACAGGGTTGGTTCATCGTTCGGACCGACGAGGACGGCGAACGATGGCGCCAGCACGATCGTGTCCGTTTTGTGATCGTAGAACTGATTGATGTAATCAGCCGAGTAGATTTTGTGCGGTTCGAGTCCGGTATGCTCCTGTACCTCCCGGATCGCGGTGTCGACAGCGGTCTCAGACGGCTCGATCTTTCCGTGAATCGATTGCCAGATACTTCCGAGAACGACATCGTCACGACGGCGGAGCACCAGAAACTGCACGCGGCGCCGGGATTTTCTGAACACATAGACGTCTACGATATCACTGACCAGTTGCGGCACTATCTCCCTCATTGCATCTTTTCAACCAGCGGCATGCCCGGGTTGTGAGATCCTCAACCGCTCCCTGTACCGAGCGGGTTCGCGGCTCATCGTGACCGGTTGCGCATTTCCCAGATCCAGTATTTGATGCGGCCGATCGGCCCCTCCTGACGTGGTGGCATCTGAATGACTCGCCCTCGCCACTCCTTCTGTTGTGGTGCCGCAGGCTCCGTCCGGTTCCAGAAATACAAGGGGCTGAAGACGACCAGGATTGCGAGTATTCCGAAGAGGATTCCGAGATTGCGTGACCAGTCGGCAACCAGTATTGCCAGAATGGCGAAGCCGAATACCCCGCCCAGCCAGAGGATACCCGGTGGGATGCGGCGCAATGTCGATTGCGCCTGGCCAAAGCGGAGTTTCTGTCGCGACGAATCATACCGCCGACCGGGTAGAGATTCGGACGGCGAGCCGAGGTCCTTGCGCTCGAGAATCTCTTCGATTTCGCGTTCAACCCGTTTGTTTCGGTCTTTACTCATGGGCGACCTCAGGATGTCATTTCAAGTGGCGCATGGGCAAGTTCACGTATTGCATGTACCGCTTGATCGATCTCGTCCGGTGTTGTCCAGTAACCCGGACTCAGCCGGATTGTGCCACGTGGGAACGCCCCCAGTGCCTGACATGCCTCGGGAGCACAATGGAGCCCGGTGCGGCAAGCAATCTCGAATGCGGAGTCCAGCGTTGTGCCAAACTCGGCCGGTTCCCAGCCATCGACCACGATCGATACAACGGCAACGTGCTGCTCCGGGTCAGAAGGGTTCAGGATGGTGATCCCGGTTCCGCCGGTCAAACCTTCGACCAGTCGCCAGGTCATCTCGAGCTCGTGACGCCCGGCCTCTTCAAAACCGATGTCCGCGAGATAGTCAAGCGCTGCTCCGAGCGCAGCGATCCCGACGGTGTTGTGCGTGCCGGCTTCGTATCGTGCTGGCAGCTGTGGTGGTTGAACGTCTTCCTCGGAGTTTCCGCCCGTTCCGCCTTCACGTACGGTGTTCAGCTCGTCAACGTCAACTCGCTCTCCGATCAGCAGCGCACCCGTTCCCGGCGGCCCCATGAGGGCTTTGTGACCGGGGATTGCCATCAAATCAATGCCGAGCTCGGCCATGTCAATCGGGACCGTACCTGCCGTCTGGGCGGCATCGACGAGCAGGAACGCTCCATGCTCTCTGGCGACCTGTCCGATGTCCGCGATCGGCTGGAGTGCTCCATTCACGTTCGATGCGTGTGTTATCGCGATGAGTCGGGTATTCGGGCGCAACGCGTCTCGAACATCATCGACGCTGACAAATCCTTCGGCGTCGGCAGCAACCTTCGTCGTTGCGACGCCGTGCTTCTCCATTGCCTTCAGCGGCCGTCGGACGGAGTTGTGCTCCATCACGGTCGATATCGCGTGATCTCCCGCGATCAGGGCGCCTTTGATCGCGAGGTTGAGGGCGTCGGTTGCGTTGAAGCAGAAGATCACGCGCTCCGGTTCTGGAGCATTGAACAACGCAGCAAGCCGGTTTCTGGTGCGATCGATTGCCCCCGCGGCGCTTGCGGCCATTCTGTGCCCGGAACGACCCGGATTCGCGCCAGAGTCGCGCAGGAATGATCCAAGCGTTTCGTAGACGCGCTCCGGCTTCGGCCAGCTCGTCGCCGCATTGTCCAGATAGATCACGCCCTGCCTCACATTCCGATGTAGCGCGAATAGATCGAACGCGCCTCGGCTGGATCAGTCGTTCCCTTGATAATCGCCCGGCCATCCGGAAAGACCGTGAGCTGGTAGCCGTTGGTCGTGAATCTGAGCAGGTAGTTGTTGTGACTAACGCTGCCAGCTTCGCGGAGCCGGTCTGCAAGATCTCCCAGCGAGAGCGTCGGCGCGGGATCGATCATGATCTGAATGGAATCGCTGCCGCAGAGATCCGTCGTCTGCCGCGGAGCCTGGCGGTCAAGGAAATCGTACTGATTCTTCCCACACGCGGGACAATTCGGATCGCGGTCTCCCAGATCGACCTGACGGAAGGTCATCTCCCAGATGTCGAGCATCGTCAGTGCATCATTCAATGCATCAATCCGACCGCTCAGGAACTTGATCGCTTCAGATGACTGAATTGCCGCAACCATTGCTACTGCTGGGCCGAGAACGCCGGCCGTGTCGCAGGTTGGGGCGTCTCCTGGAGCCGGGGCATCCGGGAAGATACAGCGCAGGCAAGGTGATTCACCCGGCCGCACCAGCATCGACATACCGTGAGTGCTGATGACGCCACCGTAGAGCCAGGGCTTGTTGAGTTTGACGGCGGCATCGTTGAGCAGATAACGGAGTTCGAAATTATCCGAGCCGTCAATAACCAGGTCGACGTCGTTGATCAAACGCTCAATGTTCGTCGGGTTGATGTCGGTCACAACCGGTTCGATCTGGATCTCGGGATTGACCGACCGCAGCCGCTCGGCCGCCGCTGCTGCCTTCGGGATACCGTTTTCCACGTCCGCGGTGTCGAACAGCACCTGTCGCTGCAGGTTGCTCAACTCCGGAACGTCCCGATCTACCAGTCGGATGAAGCCGACACCAGCACGGGTGAGCGCATCAGCGGCATGTGTGCCGAGCGCACCGATTCCAAGGATGGCGACCCGCCCGCGCTGGATCTGATTCTGCCCGTCAGGACCGATCATCGGGAGAATCCGCTGCCGTGCGTAGCGATGATCGGACTGGTGAGGCTCGAACTGCTGGCTCATCATAGTGCTCTCAATTAGTGGCGAACGTGACCGCCTCACGATGTTACGATTATTCCATACCGGTCGGCCGTACCTGAACCGCCGGAGTCTCTGCCTTCGTCTCGCCTGTTTCAAGGGAAACAGTCGGGTACCGGGCACAGGGGCGCGTTTGAGTCGCGCGTCCGGTTACCGAATCGTCGAGCAAACATCCGGAAGTGGTGAACCTGTTTTGAGCGTTATTCGATTTACCGTGGTCGATAAGGAGGGCACGACAAGTTTCGTCGGACCTTCGCATACGATCAAGATGCTTGTTGCTGCCTGCAGTCGGAATCCAGCAACGACGAGCGAACTGCTGGAGTACACCAGGCAGTTCGATGAAGCCTTCGTTGAAGATGTCCGTTCCGGGCTCTCGGTGTTCGATGAGCACAATACTCGCGACGATACCGAGGCGTTCTACGGTTGGGCGGACGAACTGAGCAACCGGAACCTGCCGCCCTTTCGGATCTTCGATGAAACGATGCGGCAGGAGAGCCTCAAGCCAGCCGGCAACGGTCTGGTGCTCCTGAACCTGAAGGAACAGCGAATTGTCCAGGTTCAGAACAGTTACGAGGAGGTTCAGCGGCAGGATCGTGGCCGGATTCGTCGCCAGGGTGAGCCAGTCCCGATTCTCTACCGCTACAAGCTGCCGGAATCCTGGAAGATCGTGCCCTGATCGGCTGAGCATCGGCGCGTGAATTAACCCGAACTGGCCGGGCATCAAGCCCGGCCAGTTTTCGTTCTATTTCGCGTTCGGGTTCGCCTAGTTGCGCCCGTTGTCCTTGTCCTGCTTGTTGCCAACCTGCGGCCGGCGCCGGAAAAGGCTGCCGAATAGCATCTGCTGCATCTGCTCACCCACCGAGGTGTTGGCCAGTTCGCTCTCGGGTTCCTGAACCATGCGTCCGTCGCGTTCGCTGGTAATCCACTGAGCCCGTGCGTGTTGCGCCTTATCCATTTCCTCGAGCAACTGTTCCATTGACTCCTCAGACCCATCGGCGATCAGATCCCGCATTTCCGAGAGATGATCGACCGCGGAATCGATCCAGCGCACGATGTTGTCTGAGTTTGTCGCGCAGATGTCCCGATGCATTTTCGGATCTGCGCCGGCGAGACGGGACATATCCTGGAACCCGCTGGATGACAACTGCAGGAGTTCTTTCCAGGACGGGTCTGCGGCAACGGATCGGGTAAGCGCGATCGAGAGCATGAATGGCAAATGGCTGACTGCACCTACGAAACCGTCGTGCTCGTGTGGGTCAATGAACCGCGGTTCCGCTTCCAGCGCCGAGACGATTCCGAGGACTGTCTGGACAGCTTCGTCAGTCGCGTTGACGGACGGTGAGACGCACCAGATTGCGCCGTTGAACAGGTTGGCGTCGGCACCTTCGATGCTGACCGCCTTACCTGCCATAGGGTGACCACCGATGAAGTTCATGGTGGTTGGCAGTATCTCGTCCGCCCACTCCATGACTTTGGATTTCGTGCTACCTGTGTCGGTCACGATCGCGGTCTGCGGAGCCCGATCCGCGACGATCTCCATGACATCGCGAATCGCGTTGACCGGGGTTGCAATGATGATGACGTCCGCATCTTCCACCGCGTCGCCAAGGTTCCACTCGGTCCGGTCGACCGCCTTGATCTTCTTGGCGTAGTTCTGGTGCTCGATGGCAACGTCAAAACCGCTGATCTCCAGCACGGATTTGCGCTGTCCATCGTTCGTTGACCACTTCTGTAGTCCGAGACCGATCGACGCACCGATCAGTCCGAGTCCGACAATCGTGACTTTCTGCATGGTTTTGACCTCGTCAATGAAAGGCGATAAAGCGCTGGATTACGCGTTGACTGTCAGGAAGTATAGCAAAGCTTCCGGGTATCACTCGTCGTCATTTTCGAGCTCGACAACGTCCACGTCGCGAATCCAGCCCTGTGTTCCGTCTTCGATCTCGAACGACATCCAGACAACTCCGCTGGCAGGTTCTTCCTCATCGAGAAACATCAGTGGTGTTCCAGGCTGAAGAGAACCGTGCGGTTCGGACATCGTGTTCGGCCCGGACCGGAAATTGACGTTCGGACCGTCACGCAGTTGGTGCGTTGCCGTGAACTCGCCATCGTTGGCGTCGTCACTGTCATCTACGGCGTCGTCTGTGTCATCTGCGTCTGCATCATCGATCTCGTCGTCCGCCTCCGGGGTTCCCAGCGGTTCGGGTGGGATCTCCGCCAGTGAGAAGTCATCCGTTCCAGGCGCCGGAGTAGGTTGCGTTCCGGCGATTCCGATCGTCTCCGGTTCCTCTTCGGCTGTTTCCTGTGGAATGAAGTCACTCAAGACCGGGCCGACCTGGACGTAAAGCCAGATGAAGGCGGCGATGCAGATGATCATGGCCGCAGCCATGCTTACGCCGATCATCATTCCGGAATTGCGGGAGTGGCGGCGTAGTCGTTGTGCGAGTCCTGGTTCAGCCATAGGTCCGCAAAAGTCTCATGAGGTGATCGGTCCCGTAGCGTCATCGACGAGCAGGAGAGAGTATATCATGCCCCGAACCGGACCTTTCCCTCTTCCCGGAACGCCCGGGATGCTAGAGTAGCGGCAGTTCCCGTTTTTGAGGTGGTGCCGGTTGTGGCGTGCGAGGAGTGAGCATGAAACGCGAGTTTTCGATCGTTGCGAACCTGCCGATCACGCTGGGAATCGTTTTCGCGTACATCGCAATCATGCTGATCCTCAACGGGCTGGAGAACTGGCCGGTTACGCTTCTCGGAGCGGCGATTGGCGCTGTCGTGGCCAACGTCATTCTCTACCTGATGTTCCGGATGCGACGCGCTGACGAACGTGCAAACCCTCGAGAGTCGGCTCGCCCGGGCAAGCGTGCTACGCGCCGAAAAAAGGGCTGAACCAGTCGTTCGGAATCTCGAGACCGAACCCCGGCGCGTGCGACGGAGTCAGGTACCCGTCCTGTGGGATTGCCTGGCCCGGCAGTCGCCACCCTTCTTCGAGCGGGACACCCGGCGGGGTCCCGACGAAACACTCCAGCATCGGCACCGATGGCGTTGCGATACTGAAGTGCTGGCCGAAGGGATTGTTTCCGCCAGCGTGGAGGATCACGCTTAGTCCCGCAGCGTCGGCGATCGAGCCGATCTTCCGGGCCGTACTCATCCCACCCACCCAGTTGATGTCTGGCTGGAGAATATCGACTACCCGGTGACTCGCCGCCCACTGGAAGGGCACGTGGGTGTACCAGTGCTCGCCAGTCGAGAGTGTTTGCCAGGGCAGACGCTCTCGCAATGCGACGTGCGCATCCAGGTCTTCCGGAATCAGTGTTTCTTCCAGCCACCTGATCCGATACGGCCGGAGTGCGTCGGCGAGTTGCGCGGTGTAGTCGACGTCGAACGCCATCCAGCAATCGAGCATCAGGTCTGCCGCAGCGCCGATCTGTTCCCGGACACCGGCAACGAATTCGACATTCCGTTGGATGCCATCACTGCCATCGGCCGGACCATACGGGCACGCGAGCTTGAACGCCTCAAAACCCAGATCCTGATACCAGTCGACATCGTTGCCGGTTGCGTAGCATTTGATCGATTCGCGCGCTGGCCCGCCCAGAAGCTCATAGACCGGTCTCTCCAGAAGCTTCCCGAGTGCATCCCAGATTCCCAGATCGATTGCGCTGATTGCATACGAAGCCAGCCCGGTTGTGCCGTAGGGCTTCGTCAAGCGGAACATCATATCTGCGAGCTTGTCTGTGGCGAAGACGTCCTCACCAACGAGCAGCGGAGCGAGGTGATCCTCTATGACCGACGCGACCGGCCGGCCGTTGATCGTGGAGCCGAATCCCTGCGTACCGTCTTCCAGCGTTACCCGGCACCAGACCTCTTCCCATTGAGGTCGCCAGAGACGCCGGTGCGGCTTGAATCGGGGATAGCGAGACATCGGGTTGGCGACTTCGTCACGCGGTTCCCATGGTTCGCGAGTCGGAGTGGTGCTCAGGTCATGTGCGGGTCGATTCAACCGCAGGGCATCAATGGCGGTGATCTTCATGATCGTCCTCACTCCAGCCAGATGGGATTGGACCAGGCGCGTCGGCCGAAGGTGTCAATCACCGTCACGCGGAAATGATCGCCTTGAACGCGGTCCAGATCGATCGTGCACGTTGTGATTCCGTGCCCGTGATGGTCCCGGGTTCGCTGGGCTCGTCCGGAAACCTGCACAGAATCCACGGGAGATGTCTCGATCGTGACGTTCGAGTGGTCTCTGCTGATCGTGATGTCGTGAATGTACGGCCCCTGGCTGGTGTAGAAGTGACCACGGTGAAGTGAGGCGAGAAGGTCGTCCGGATCGAGCGTTTCCGCTTTCACCATTACCCAGCAAGCGAACATGTCCGGGCGTTCCGGCTTCGAATGGGCATCATCTGTTCCGATCGCCATCACCCGGCGCCCCTCGGCCAGCAGAAGATCGGCCAGATACCAGCCATAACCCCGGTCGTTGGCCATGTGGCAGGTCTGGTTGAAGATCTCCACCGCGTGGGCACTTCCGATCGAGCGGGCGTCTCCGATCGTTGCGCTGTACCAGTGGGGGTGGGCAATCGCCACGTAGGCGCCTGCGTCGCGGGCCCGGGCAGCAAGTGCGGGGCCGTCCTCATCTTGGCTTGCAGCGGGGAAGTCGAGCGGGAGCCCGACCGCGAGGATGTGCCAGTCTTCGCCGTTCTCCAGTGCGGGCGGATGGAGTTCGGCGCCGAGAATCGTGGTGAACTCATCATCTCGATACGAGCGGGTGTCAGTGACGGGAAACCCGAATCGTTCGCGAAAGTGATCAGTCAGCGCGATGAAGTCGTAACCGTTCGCCCGGTAGGCTTTAATGACTTCGTCTGGAGACATCGCGCCATCGGACACGGTCGAGTGGGTATGGAGATTACCCCGAAAGAACCGGCCAGGCTGCCCGAACGGCAGATTCTGCATCTGTTTCCATCCAATCCGGAATCGAGTTGTCTGGTTTCTCGACGATTCCGAATCAGCCTGACACAGCCTGGCCGAATCGGCAACGGTTCGGGGTGCCTAGATCGAATCGAGCCAGATCGGATTCGACCAGGCGCGTTTGCCGCTCTCGTCGATCACGGTCAATCGGATGTAGCCATCTGGGAATGCTTCCAGAGGGAAACGGTGCTCGGTCAATCCCGCACCGTGTGTAGCGGTGTAGCGAGACTTCGGGCCAATCAACATCATCGACTTGACCGGAGACGTGCGGACCTCGACTTCAGACTGATCACCGTTAAAGGCGATGTCGTGAATCAGTGGCCCCTGTGAGCTGTAGAAATCGCCGGCCTTGAGCGCGCCCAGCAACGCATCCGGTTCCAGTTCCTCTGCTTTGACCATTGTCCAGCCGCCGAGAACGTCCGGGTGGGAGTTGCGAAAGTGCGCGTCGTCTGCGGCAAACGCATTGAGCCGATATCCCTCGGTCAATGCGACGTCGGTTACATGCCAGCTTTCGCCGCGGTCACTATCGGCGGCACAGCCCTGATTGAAGACTTCGACTGCGTGCGCTGACGAGACACTCTGCATATCTTCGACCGTCAGCCCGTACCAGGCTGGATGTGCGATTCCGACAAATGCTCCGGCTTTGGCCGCACGGGCTGCCAGTGCTGGACCGTCTTCATTCTCGCGGGTTGATTCGAAGTCGAGCGGAAGGCCGACAGCCAGGATGTGCCAGTACTCGCCGTTTTCGAGCGAGGGTGCATGGAGTTCGGCTCCGATAAGCGTCGTGAAATCGTCTGACCGGTACGGTCGAGTATCCACGACCGGAAAATCGAACTGAGGGATGAAGTGATCAGTGATTGCGACAAAGTCGTAGCCATTTCGTTGATAGGTCTTCACCGCCTCGTCAAGCGACACCTCGCCATCGGAGTAATCAGAATGCGTGTGCAGATTCCCGCGGTAGAACTCTCCTGGCTTTTCGAAAGGCAACTGACTCATCCGTGCTGTGTTCCAATCCATCAGGTCATGCAGTCTTTGTTCACCAACCAAGGATTGCACCACGCGCGTCAACCTTCATTGGGGCCATGTCAAGGGATTGTGAACAGAATGTTGCCTGTTGCTAGCGTTGCGGTGGCTCTTCCGGCAGATCGATTTCTCCGGGAGCGTGGCCCGGGCAGGCGTGCGTCGAGACCAGCTCGCCCCAGGTTTCTCGATTCGGCCAATCATCAATTGTTTCCCGGGTAACTATCTCGTGGATAACGTACATGTTGATCTGGGTCAGTTCGATCCCTTGCTCGGAATAGTCCCGGCAGATCCAGTCAACCAGATAATTCGGTGGAGTTCCGGTTTCTCCCGCGCGCCGGATCGAATTCATGTAAAAGCGTTCACGGTAGTTTCCGTAGATGTTCTGCAATTCGTCGTACGGGCGCTCGAACGAGAATGGTCTATCGTTGTAGACGTCCAGTAACTCACCGTCCGTTGTAAGCGCCGGGAAAACGTACCACCGATCTGTCGTCCGCGGGTTTGGCGCGAAGACCGTCCATTGCGACTGTCGGACGCCGATCTTGCGGAACTCGTCTTCAATCCGCTGTTCGACACTGCTGCGTTCCCATCCAATATGGCCCTCATCTTCCAGAAACCAGATAGCTGGAAAGACGAATAGAGACATGATCAGGAAGGTCATACCCACATCAAATGCGCCATCCCGGACGACCGCAGGAACGCCGAGTTTAGGCTGGAGCTTCGGCCAGCTGTCCGCCATGCGATTGCCCGCTGCCGCCAACCCGTCGCGTACTGGAACAACGACGCGATCCCAGATGTTGATCCGTTTTGCGATCCACGTCAGATCGTTCCAGAAAACGGCTGGCAGGAAGAGCATAACGCCGGCCATTCCGACCCATCCGAAGGCGCCGATCCGCACAGTGATCGTGAAGGAAAAGTGGGCGCCGAATATCAGGAGGACCATTGCGTAGCGTGAACGGCCCTGAAGCAACAGCAGCAACGGAGACATGACGAGCAGGAAAAACCAGGTTGTTCCCATTATCTCGAGCATTGTCGGGAACTGGCGCATGGGTCCGGCCAGAAAATAGGTCATGTCGTCCAGGCCGAATATCAGGGGAGTCGCTTCACGAGAAACCCATTGCGGGCCGTTGATCTTGTGAATGCCGTTGACGGTGTACATGTACACCATCTGTATGAGGATCGCGGCGGTCCCGAGGCTCGCAACGGCCAGACGTGGCTCCCGATCGCGCTGAATCGCATCCACCGACCAGCGCTCTCCAAGTGGGATGAAGATTGCCCAGAAGCACAGCAGCCTGAATAACGTATCGGCGTGACTGAGGTTGAGCGGATTATGATGATCCAGTGAAATGACAAAGAGGAACGACAGGATCATCGCGAAGCGCGTCTTGTACCCGATCATCAGCTGGATCGCGAGAATTGCGTGGATCACGAACAACAGTGCGATGACCGTAGAGTCCTGGGTGTAGAAGAAAAATGAGAACGCACCGTCGACGGTTCGTTGTTCGGCGAGTTCCTGCGGAACAACGCCTTCTTCCGTGTAGAAGAACGTGAACGTGCTCGCCCGGGCGAGGATGTCACCGATTATGAGCAGGCCGATAGCAATCCGGAAGACGGCAAGCGTCCGGCTATCAATCGTGACGCACTGGACCACGTAGCGGCCGAATCGGCCGAGGATGTCGCTCATTATCCCCACACGTTGTCGCGACAGTCTTGCCCACTCCTGACGGGCCGGTTCGAACGCCACAATGGTGGCTGAACCGTGTCTCGCATGCAAGGTTCAGTTACGACGAATGTTCGTCCTGTCGTCTAATCGCGCGTTGACGCAGAACGAACGTGATGATGCCGTAGAAAATCGTTGCAATGGCGCCCATCTGAATCGCGCCCGCTACGCTCTCCTGCCCGCTGACAAAGTAGAACACAACGCTGCATGACACGAAGAAGAGCAGTAGTTCGATTCCCATTCGCCTGAAATAGGCGCTCCATGGCATGCAGATCCCCGACCCGATTCAATACAGCTATCTCCAACGAAGATGGGACATGATATCACGCGGGGTGAACGGTGCTTCAAGTACCGCGGATTCGTCGTTGTCCTCGTTGATCCGATCGAGCGCAATCTCCACGAGTTCGATGGTGAGATCGGAATCGATTTCGACCAGTTGCGCGTGAATAACGAAGCTAACGTGTTGCCCTACCCGGACGCCGACCATGTCGGCTTCAACCGGGACCAGTCCCGTATCCCCGATGGCCGCGAATGCGAACGCATCGTCGCCATAGCCCTCGATGTTCGCTTCTGCGGTTTCCCACGATCGGACCTGATCGGTGATGTCGTCCAGAATCTCGGGGTCGTCGAGTTCCTCGTAGATCAGATCAAATGCTTGCTCTGCATCAGCTTCGTCTTCCGTATACAGAATCATGTGAGCAAAGTACGGGCCGAGGTCACTACGCTGGTAGAAGCCGCTCACCAGGGTTCCGTCGACCTCATCAACGCCCGGGAGATCGGTCGGGATCTCGCCGATCGTGACATCTGTCCAGTTCGGTGGCAGGTCCGTCAGGCTTATCAACAACGCTTCGAGATCGGACTCGCTGACTGCAGGTTCGTCGATCGGATCCTCGTCTTCGTGGTCCGGCTCGGTCGCTGCGTCGGGATCGGGGATGACGTACGGATTCGGCAGATAACTCTGCGGGCTCTCCTCTGGAACGACGGTCGGAGTTGGAGTGGCCTCCGGCTTTTCCACGACTTCGGTATCACTCGCGTCGTCATCACCCAGAAGATCCTGGCCAAGACTGACGCAGTCGGAGAGTGAGATGAATAACAGAAACGAGAGTGGAACGAACAGAGAACGAACGAGTGAAGACATCTAATGCTCCTGTAAAGGTAGCCGGAACCCTTCCCGAAGTCACCGGCAGGACGGATGGACGTAGTGTACGAATGCACCGTACGTGGTTCGGAGCGCAGCTCGCGTATCGAACCCGGTCACGATAAATGAATTGTACGAATTCGAGAAAGAAAAACCCCGTCGACCTATTTACGAAGACTCCGGCTCGCGGGAGCGAAGGGATTCGGGTTCCGTGATCGTGAGATTTCCCTCCGGAGTCGAGCGCTCTTGGGTAGAAATGAGCCAATCCTTGGCGGACTTGATCCTGAACCTCAGCCACACAACCACATTTGTTGAATCAAGCGTACTGGTGGTCGCCAGATATCACGCCGAATCGCTCATGGAATGCGTGGACGTAGGGCAAGATTGTTTGAGCATGGACCATCGCGTGCCCGATCCCGGCAATTGAGACGAAGTCCGCGAGCGGCAGTTCATTCGCCGCCCGTCGGGCGACGTCGTTGCCACCGGCTTGCTGTCCCGCGATGACGAGACAGGGCATTTGCAGGTGAGGGAGCGCATCCACAACGCCCGGGTTTTCAAGACTCGCCGTAATTGAGGCGACGAGGGCGTCGGCATCGGCTGCCAGCATTCGCTCCTTCCGCGCAGCTGGGTTGGGATACTGGTTAAACACGCCGATGTCTTCCATCAGCTCTACCCATGCCTGCATCCCGTTCCGCATGTAGGAAAGATCCTGTGAGATTGACTCGACGTATCCTGGAGACGGCGGGTACGGATCACCACCGTAAGCAATGAACGATTTGATGCGCTCAGGCTCCCGTGCAGCCAGGTGAAACCCGCTTGTCGCTCCGAGTGCGTAGCCGAAGAGATGAAAGCGATTGATGCCGAGATCGTTGACCACTGCAAGTACGTCGTCTGCCTGCAGTGCCATGGTGTACGCGCTCGAGTCGCCGGGCGTGTCGCTCTGCCCATGTCCGCGAGAGTCGATCAGAATCAGGTGAAACCAATCTTTCAGACCGTCGAGGTAGCCCAGGTCCTCCCATGTCTCCCACGAGTGCGTCGTGCCGTGAGATAACACAAGCGGTTCCCCACGTCCCGCAGTTGTATAAGAGATGCGGGCACCGTCACTACTCTTCGCAAATGGCACTGAGATCGCTCCTGTGTTGTCCGTGTAACAGTTGGTGGAGCATCGTATCAGGTGACAAGAGATCGCACCAGCGTCTCATCAACAGCATCTGACTATTGGCAGACTCACGTTGCAGGAAAAACAAAAAGCGCCGGACG
>SLMJ01000261.1 GCA_007133615.1 Thermomicrobiaceae bacterium
AAGAAAGCACCACACACTTTGTTGCCGCGGACTCATCAGGCATGACGGTCGCCTGCACCCAGACGCTTGGCGGCGGTTTCGGATCCGGCGTGGTACACGGCAGCACCGGACTCGCGCTCAATAATTTCTGCAACTGGTTCGATCTCGATCCGGAGAGTCCAAACGTCATTGCACCCAACAAGACCGTGGAAATGTGCCTCTCACCGTCTCAGGTGTGGAAGGACGGAAAGCCGTTCCTGGTCGTCGGCACTCCCGGCTCGTTCGGGATCATGCAGACAACCCCGCAGATGATGATGAACGTGCTCGATCACGGCTACAGCATCCAGGCGGCGATCGAAGCACCGCGTTTCCGAACCGGTTTCGGACGGGAACTCTGGATCGAGCGTCGGATCGACGACAGCGTTCTACAGGATCTGAAGCGACTCGGACATGAAGTGAATCTGCTCGATTCCTGGACCCCGTTTGTCGGTGGTGGCCAGGGGCTGATGGTTGACCCGGACAGCGGGGCATATCTCGCGGGTGCCGACCCGCGTCGAGATGGCTACGCGCTCGCCTATTGATCCGGGGGCAAGTCACTGGAAGGGGCAAAGCAGGCGTTATGAGTGAACAGGCAGCCAATACGCAGTACACCGGCCGGCAGATTCGGGAACGGGTCGATCATCTTCCGCGGGTGCCGATCGCTCACCTGCCCACGGCGCTCGAGGAAATGCCACGACTTCGAGAAGCGCTCGGCCCAAACGCCCCTCGCCTGCTGGTCAAACGGGAAGACCAGACCGGTCTCGCACTCGGAGGCAACAAGGTTCGCCATCTGGAATTCCGCCTCGGTGATATCCAGCGCAAAGGCGCCGACACGCTCATCGTCACCAACGTGGCGCAATCCAATCACGCTCGTCTCCACACCGCGCTGGCTGCCCGGTTCGGGATGACGACCTACATCCTGAAGATTCCGAGCCCGAAAGACGATCCGGTAAACGGGAATCTCCTGCTCGACCACATCATGGGGGCGGAAATCGTCGAATGCTCGAGCGACGATCAGGAAACAGTCGATCGTGAGCTCGACGAGCTCGTCGAACGGCTCGAAGCAGAAGGGCGGTCAGTTTACATCGTTCCGAGGGAGCCATTCTCGAAGATCGCCGGCACCTGTGGCTACACGCTCACGGCGCTGGAGTTGATGGACCAGCTTGACGAACTTGCCGTCTCTCCGTCCCACATTTTCATGGCTGCAGGGACGTCGTCTGCCGGACTGGCGCTGGCCGGCAAAGCGCTCGGGCTGCCGTACCGGGTGCACCCGATCAGCGTCAAACAGCCAAGAGCCGAACTGGAAGAGCACATTTGCACCGTCGCCAACAAAGCTGCAGAACTGCTGGAGCTCGAAACACGGTTGACACCGGAGGACATTGATGTCCACGACGAATTCGTTGGAGCCGGGTACGGAATCGCAACAGACGCAGGTATGGAAGCGATGCGGATGGCTGGAAGATTGGAGGGGCTCATACTCGACCCGGTTTACACGGCAAAAGCACTGTCAGCGCTGATCAGCCAGATACGCGATGGCTCGATCACACGGGACCAACCGGCAATCTTCGTCCACACCGGCGGACTGCCGATTACGTTCGCCTATAACGACGAGATCATGCGCGAAATGCGATCCTGAGTGAGGAGATCACCGTGGTTTTCAAACACAACATCGATTTCGAAAAACTGAGCAAGTTGGCACACAAGAACCTGAGTCGCCGGTCGTTCATTCTCGGCAGTGCCGGCGTCATTGGTGCCGGGCTGATTGCAGCGTGCGAAGCTGACGATGATGAGCCCGTCGACGACACTGCCGAGGCGGTGGAAGATGACGACGACGAGGAACCAGCTGCCGAGCCGGAGGACGACGAGGAAGAAGAACTTGAAGTAGACGACGACGTCCCCGAAGACGACACCGAGATCGGCGAGGTTCGTCAGTTCGATGATCCGGAGCCGGGAGAGCCAACTGGAGATCAACCGGAAGAACTCGTGCTCGCCTGGGGAACCTTCCCCTCAACTGACTGGGGAATCGACCCGCAACGGCACGTCAATACAATCGCGGAAAACTGGCTACGGCATATGTACGAGCCGCTCATTCAGTACGACCGCGACCTGGAGACGATATCGCCAGTGCTCGCAACCGACTGGGAGCGGGTTGATGACCTGACGGTCGAATTCAATCTGCGTGAAGACGTCGTCTTCCACAACGGCGAGGAGTTCAACGCCGAAGCAGTGCGCTTCAGCCTGCTGAGACCACTGGCAGATGAGACCGCCGGCGACTCACGAAGCACCTACGCCGTCATCGACGATGTCGAAGTGGTCGACGATTACACGGTTAGAGTTATCACCGGACAGCCAGACCCGGCGCTACTTTCCCGGCTGACCGGATTCCACATGACGATCATCGCGCCAGAGTGGGCCGGAGCAGATCCAGAAGCTCCGCAGACCGAGGCAAACGGGACAGGTCCGTATCAGCTCGCCGAGTGGTCCGAGCGTGAAGACCTGGTCATGGAACGATTCGACGACTACTGGGGAGACCTGCCCGACATCGAACGCGTCCGCTGCACGGTGCTCTCAGAGCAGTCGACCCGCGTGTCCGCCGTCCGAACCGGCGAGGTGCATGTCGCCAAGGACATGCCGCCTGAAGAAATCGATAGCATGAACCAGGAAGACGGCATTCGCATCGCCCGGGCGGTCAGTAACCGCGTTCCGTTCTACTTCATCACCACCGAGGTCGAACCATACGATGATCCACGCGTCCGGCAGGCGATCAACCTGGCGGCCAACGTAGAAGGTGTGATCCAGGCGATCCTGCAGGGCAACGGGCAGCGAGTATCGACGATTCTCCCGGTCTGGGCCTTCGGGTTCGATGAGACACTGGAACCGTATCCACACGATCCAGAGCGTGCCCGCGAGCTCCTCGAAGAGGCCGGATATCCAGACGGAATCGACATCCAGCTCTGGCACATCGAGGGTCGATACACCAAGGACCGCGAGGTCGCCGAGGCGATGGCTCAGGAAATGGCGGCCGCCGGCATCAACTGCACGACCGAACTTCGGGAGTGGGCCACGCTTGTTGACATGCAGCGGTCACAGGACACGCCGGGACTCATCTTCGCGTCCTGGGGTAACTGGATCTTCGACGCCGACAACAGCTTCTTCCCGCTCTTTAGCTGCCTGGAGGCAGAAGACCGGGACTTTGACTGGACACGGCCGTATTGCGACGAAGAGTTCGAAGAAATCATCGAAGAAGCCCGCTACGAACTCGATGAGGAGCGACGCGCAGAGCTCTATGCGGACGCCCAGCAGTACATGTATGATGAGGCTGCAGCACTGTTCATGTATCAGCTGGTCGACATCTTCGGCGTCAACGACTGGGTCGTCTGGGAGCCACGTCACGACGAGATGATGTGGGCGCACGATATGAGCTGGAATACCTAGTAAAGGCTGAGGGAATGAGATTGGCCGCGGGCTTGTTCTGAGCCCGCGGTTAATCTCCCTGATACGGTAAAGGGTCCAGCACTATGGGTCGGTATATACTTCGCCGTTCGATTCACGCCGTATTCGTGATCCTCGGCGTAATCACGGCCGTATTCGTTATTACAAACCTCACCGGAGATCCGGTCGAGTTGATGCTCGGCGAACAGGCCTCTCAGGCCGATATCGAGCGAGTTCGCGCTGAGCTCGGCATGGATCGTCCACTCTACATCCAGTATGTGAACTTCCTTGCCGACGCGGTCAGGGGCGACTTTCAGGATTCACTTCGCTTCCAGGGCGGAGCGATGGAGGTTGTTCTCAGCCGCTTCCCACGAACCCTGATGCTCGCCGGAGTCGCACTTGCGATATCGGTCGTATTATCGATCACCTTGGGGACGATCGCTGCCGTCAAGCGCCATTCGCCGATCGATAACGTTGTTATGTTCCTCGCGCTGCTGGGACAGTCGATCCCGAATTTCTGGCTCGGCATCATGTTGATCCTGATTTTCGCCGTCAATCTCGGTTTGACACCTTCCCAGGGTTATGCGCCTTCGCCAATTCACTTTGTCCTGCCAGCGATCACCCTTGCAGCCCCGGGGCTCGCCCGACTCACAAGGTTGACGCGATCCGGCATGCTCGACGTCCTGAGTGAGGACTACGTTCGAAGTGCGCGAGCCAAAGGGCTTCAGGAACAGACGATCGTCATCCGGCATGCTCTGAAAAACGCATCTATTCCGCTTGTAACCGTAATCGGGCTGGATTTCGGCATCCTGCTCGGGGGCGCGATCATCACAGAACAAATCTTCCAGTGGAATGGCGTTGGGCAGCTACTCGTGGAGGCGATTCACGCCCGTGACTTCCCGGTGATTCAAGCTGCAGTGTTCATCATTGCGTTGAGTTTCGTTGTCATCAATCTGCTGGTGGACATCCTCTACACATGGCTTGACCCACGTGTACGACTGGAATAACGACCTGGGACCATCGCTGTTGAAGGGTTCATCCGGTAATGGAACAGTCTGAGCACTCCGAGACGAAACAACAGGAACAAACGAGCAACCTGCATGGCCCTGAGCTCATGCACGCACTGCAAGAGCGCCGTCGAGAGCGGTCGACCTTTCGGCGTGCACTCTACATGCTCCGACGAAACTACCTCGGCGTTGCAGGAATTGCGATCCTCTCCATCGTGATAATCATGGCAATCTTCGCCCCGTTGGTCGCACCCCATGACCCGAGCATCGGCTCCATCATGGACCGGCTGCAGTGCCCTGTTGGAACATCATGTCCGGTCTACGGAGCTGAGGGCGAGACGTTCACAGGAACCACCGAGCACCTGCTCGGAACCGACCAGCTCGGTCGGGACATCCTCTCCCGCATCATCTACGGTGCCCGGATATCACTCATTGTCGGGCTAACTGCGGTTGCCGCGGGCGCCGGGGTCGGGGTCACACTCGGGCTGATCTCTGCATACTATGGCGGTTGGATGGATTCACTGGTCATGCGCGTGGGCGAGGTGTTCCTGGCGTTTCCGTTCCTGCTGTTGGCGATTGCGCTGATGGCGGTACTCGGGGTGGGTCTACTCAACGTGATCATGGTTCTCGCGATCGCAAACTGGATCCTGTACGCCCGTATCATGCGGGGTACTGTGTTATCAGCGAAAGCCGAGGAGTACATCACAGCTGCTCGGGCGATCGGTGCGCGGGACCTCTCGGTGCTATTCAAGCACCTGCTGCCAAACTGCATTACACCGATCATCATCTTTGCAACCTTTAACGTCGCAGCGATGATCATCGCCGAAGCCGGGCTCTCCTTCCTCGGTCTCGGCGCCGGTACCGGCTGGGGCTTGATGCTCGCAGACGGTCGCGATTACGTCGGAACTGCCTGGTGGCTCGCCACAATCCCGGGCCTCGCAATCATGCTGACCGTTCTGTCGATCAACCTGATCGGCGACTGGATCCGGGACGCGCTGGATCCGCGGCTGCGGAATCTGGGGTGAATGTGAATGGTCGGCTCGAGCGCAAGTGGGGAGGGCCTGATTGCCCTCCTTACTTTGCGTTACATCGTCTTCGCCATCCCTCGCGCCCGCATGGCGAACATCATTCCGTCTTTCCAACCTGCCGCGAAGTGTTCTCGGCGCTCGCTCGTATCGAAGGCTGAAGGAATTTTGGGCGGATGCAGCGAATCCGGAGTACGACGCGTCTTCATACCTTCGAACTGTCCCCGATCATAACCAGCATCATAAGCTTCCCGGTCGGCAGTTGGGTCCCGCTCACCCAACATATGCAGCCTCCTGTAGGTATGCCTGTTTACATCGGCTCAGCCCACAAGCTCATCCCAGACCATCCGGTTCATCTGGGCAATGTGGAGTGATGCTGTTCCGGGACCCGCGCCGCCGTCCGGGAGCTTCTTCGGGACCATATCCGTGAGAACAGTGAAAATGTAGCGCGGCTCCCCATCGGCGAAGATCACGCCAGCGTCGTTCTGATTTCGGGCACCAGTGCCGGTCTTGTGGGCCACTTTCGTATCCGGCGGAAGCAGGTACGGCAAGCGCTGGCGAAGCTTCTGCCAGCTCAGAATGTCCATGCCGAGGTTCACCAGTTCCGTGGTGCAGCCGAGTTTCTTCGCTGCTTCGTCGTCGTTCATACCCTTGACCATCAGATCGAGCAGGACGCCGAGATCCCGGGTTGTCGTCGCGTTACTCGCCTCGATGGGGTGATCCCAGGGCAGCCCCTTTGTCGTCGCCGAACCACGCCCATCTCGATGCGTCGTTCCGGTCATCCCGATCGACTGACACAGTGCGTTTACCTCATCCAGCCCCACGATGTCCGCAACCTTGCCGGTACAGGTGTTGTCGCTGACGATGATCATCATCACCAGGGCATCGAAGAAGGTGATCTCGAACCCCGGCTTGAGATGCTGGAACGTCCCGCTGGTGGTGTTCTGATACTCCTCCTCGATGAGGAACGGTTCGTCGAGCGACCGCTTGCCTTCGTTGACCTGTTTCAGTGCGGTCATGAGGATTGCGATCTTGCGGGTGCTGGCCGATGGGACGACGGAATCACCATTTCGATCCGCTTCCTCACCGGTCTTCAGATCTTTGAGATACCAGTAGGTATCGAAGGCCTGTGCGTCGCAGCGTTCGTTCAACTTCGCCACGAGTGACTGCATGGAGCACTCCCTGTCCACATTGCAAACGATTCGACCTCCCGCAGTTTAGTACGAATCTGCGCTTACGTCGCCTCCCGAGACTCGATTTGACAGCTCTGGGCCTCTCTGCGAGTGTTAGCCGCACGGGTCAATCGGGACAGTTCAATATCGAGTGGAAATTCGCATCGAAGTGGAGCGGTGGATGCGACGGGGAGTGCTGTGGAGCAGTCTGGGACTTTGCTTTCTGTTCGGGGCCATCGGGGTTTTCTTCTCGGGAACCGGTACCGCGGGAGACATCCATCCGGACTTCCAACAGGCGTGGGAGCGCGCTGATCGTCCCGTCGCCTCCGGAGATGCCAACCGCACCTGGATGTGGGGCCCAACCGGTCACACTGACGCCTTCTACGAGCCCTACGACGATGCGCCCGAAGGCGAGCGGCTCGTTCAGTACTTCGACAAAACCCGCATGGAAATCACGGATCCAGATGGCGATCCGGACGATCTCTGGCACGTCACCAACGGCTTGCTCGCCCGGGAACTGATCACTGGCGAGATGCAGGTCGGCGACACCAGCTTCGACATCAGAAAGCCGGCCGATCAACAGATCGCGGGCGACACACACGCTGAATCCCCGACCTACGCAACCTTCGAATCACTCCTGCATGCCGACTCAACCGCGACCGGGGAACTCATCACTCTCACCGTCAACGGCTCCGGAATGGTTGGCGTAGATAACGATCTAACCCGCTACGGCGTAACGGCTGAGCATTATGTCGATGATACGGGTCACGCAGTTGCCTCAGTATTCTGGGAATTCATGCACTCCAGCGGCACAGTCCGAATCGACGGCGAGAACCGGCACGGTGATCTATTCGAGAACCCATTCTTCGGTGTGGGACTCCCGATCACCGGCGCCTACTGGGTTCACGTTCCGGTAGCCGGGGACTGGCAAGATGTTCTGGTGCAGTGCTTCGAACGCCGATGCCTGACCTATACCCCGAACAACCCGGACAACTGGCGCGTTGAAGCCGGCAACATCGGCCAGCATTACTACGAATGGCGGTACGAGACAGCGGCGGACGACCCCGGCGGGGATGATTCGCAGTCGCCGGTCCCAGCAGATGACGAACTCGGGCCACCGGTGCCGGACGCCTGTGAAGCCAGCGCTCAGGCGAGATTTACCGGCATTTCCGATTCACTGGGAAACTCGAACCCGAATTCCTGGGGACAAGGCTCGGGGGGCGACTGGCCGGGCGGAATCGACGCCTCTCCATCCGTTTCTGTCGGTCAGGAACTCTCATTGACGATATCGGCCACTGGAGATTGCGATCCGCTGGAGTATCGCGTTCAGCGTTTTCGACCAGACCACGAAATCGCGATCATTCAGGACTGGACCCAATCTTCTGAAGTGAATTACACATTCGAAGACGACGACGCTGGCGATTACCTGATGTTGATCGTCGACGTCCGGAACCAGGATCCCCGGAACCACTTTGACGATCGC
>SLMJ01000286.1 GCA_007133615.1 Thermomicrobiaceae bacterium
CCGGAACCTGGCCAGGGCGGAATTGCCACGTACTGCGAGATTCCAGATCCCGGCTTTCATTCGGGCGGGAACCGGGAATGCCGCTACCAGCCTGGCAAATGGAATGTCAATCCGCCGAATTCCCTCGATGCCGTGAGCACGACTCAGAAGATCCCTGGCGCGATCGGGCTGTTGTGTGCTCAGGTAGTGGAATCCAAGCTGCGCGTATCGGCTTCGAAGTGCCTCAAGACGCAACGGTTCCAGTTCGGCGCTGCAGGCACCACGGAGTCTGTCGCCGAAGATCTCTACTTCCTCGTACAGGCGTGGATATTCGTTCCACGGCATCGTCATCGCGTCCACGTGTTTGCGATAGAATGCGAGCGTTTCATCGACGTAAAACGCCTTCGCTCCTCGAACCATCAACTGAAGCCAGAGGTTGTGATCCGGAGCAAGCCGAAGTGACGGATCCATGAGAGGCGTGGCCGGATAGATCCGGTTCTTACCGTTCCGGTTCACCAACGTCGCGAGAGCCATCACGTAGCATCCGTGAAACAGCTCCGCCGCCCCGTAATGCGGCCCGTGTTCCGGTATCGACATGTAGTTCCAGAGGTCCGAGTATCGGATGGCAGTGGGGCGACCTTCGGGGTCCGTCAGTCGTGCATCACAATGGACAAAGACGAGCTCCGGGTCCTGGTCCGCGATGTCGACCATCGTGCGCAACAGATTCGGCTGCCACCAGTCATCTGACGCCAGCATGATCCAGTAGTGGCTTTCCGGGTTGGATCGTTCGTAGCAGGCATTGAAATTCTCGGCAGCCGTGCAATGGCGATCGTTCAGGTGATACCGAATACGGGGATCCCGAGCGGCAAATTGCCGGGCAATGTCACCGGTGCCGTCGGTCGAACGGTTGTCCCCGATCAGAAGTTCGAAGTCCGTGAACTCCTGATCCAATACGCTCTGAATGGCGACCGGCAGGTAGGTTGCCATATTGTACGTGGCCATAAGAATGCTGACTTTCGGTGCCGCCATTTGCTTCTCCCTGTTTCCTGCACGCGAATTCGATGCTGGACCGGAATTCGAGATCCGATCCGCGCAAACCTGGGTCAATAGTAAATACGTCGACTGCGAAGCAAGTTGGCGCCTGGCACGTGACTTCATGAACGAATCGAAATCATTGACTCACCGGTAGGCGGCCCGCTTCCCACCGACGTGCGGCTTATCGGTGGTGGCAGCATCGGGCCAATCCCGTTGATGCGCAGTCCGGGCGCCGGTCGCTTCGAGGTTCGCGTCTGACCGTATCTTCATCTCGAGCCGAGGCAAACGAGAGGATTGGAATAGCGTTCGTGACGCTACACTGATCGTGTGCGGGGTAACGCATGCAATCCCGGCGTGTTCCGGGCTTGTCACTCAGGCGGCCGCAATGGTGATGGTTGTCGACGCAATGCGAATCTTTCACCGCATTCCGCATGTCGTCCGCAAATTTGACCTACCGGCGACCGCGCCGGTGTACGCACCTCACGTTGTTCATCCGGAGTTCTGAAACCAGGGAGCGGAAATGTCCAGTTCATTTGCGGTGCGTCTGTCACGCGTAATGATCGTGTTTGTGATGTTTGCGGTGATTGTGACACCGATCGCCCCGGGAGTTGTGTTTGCGTCCGGTCCGCCAGAATGGATTGAGATGGATCCCGGTGAGACACGCCAACCCGGCGAAGACCCGGCCCGAACCCAACCTGGACCGCCCGCCTGGGCACAAATGCAACCTGGCGACCGTGCCGGTAATGCCCGCGTTCCGGTTGGCCCTCCAGAGCACGCGAACACAGGACGCTCACCCTGGTCCCAGAATCGCCCGGGAGATTCCGCTGACAATGGAACAGAAGGGTCCGACGATTCGAAGCCGGCCGGAGATCTTGCTCCGTGGGCAACTGAAACACCTGTCGCCGACGAGGATGATCCATCCTGGCCCGGGCGAGGACTGGGGCGACCAGATCGCGGTGGGTTCCCCGGGCAGATCCCGAGTCACGCACGCGAGCGGATGCCCGAGGCTGTCCCGGCCCCGTGGGTGCATCTGAAACCCGAAGGCCAACCGGATAATCGGGGTAGAAGCAATAATGCGCGTTCGAATCGACCCTCGAGGCTGTTTTCAGGTCTCTCTGGACTTGCCGGATTCGGCGGATTGCTGGCTGCTCGCGGGGATGCTCATTCGCAAAATACTGAACTGCAACGTTACTCGGATATCGCGGAGATCATCTCGGATGATTTCAACCGCCTGGAATTGGGTGACCTCTGGTCGTTCAAGGATCCAGTTGGGGATAGCACGCTGGAGATGAACGGCACGAACGCGATCATCTCGGTTCCCGCTGGTACCAGTCACGATGTCTGGATTGATGGCGTCAACGCTCCGCGATTGATGCAGCCGGCGCCGGATACGGACTTCGAGATCGAAGCGAAGTTCGAATCGCTCCCTTTTGGCATAAACGCCACGCAGGGTCTGCTAGTGATGGCAGATGACCAGAACCTGCTGCGGTTCGACGTCTACAGCTCCGGAGAATCAACCTACATTTTCGGTGCAACGTTTCAGAACGGCTCTCCGACCGTTCACCTCAATCAGAGCATTGCGCAGGGACTCCCGATTCTGATGCGGATTACCCGCTCGGGAGATTTCTGGACGCTGGCGTACAGTGTGAATAACGAGAACTGGCAACCGGTGGCGTCCTACAGTCATTCGATGAGTGTTGCGGAAGTCGGCGTGTTCGCTGGCAATGCGGGCTCTCAACCGCCCGCTCATACTGCCTCGATTGACTACTTCTTCAACACAGCCAGCCCGATTGATCCGGTCAACGCAGATTCATCCGTCGACACAGCTCCGCCCGGAATCGCCCGCTTGAATCATCAGGTCTCCGGGAATCAACTCCAGGTTACCTGGATCACCGGGAAACCATCGAGCAGCGTCGTGCGCTACGGGACAGATTCGAACTTGAGCGATGGCGTTGTTGAGGATCCGGGGCCTCGCTACCTGCATTCGATAACTGTTTCAGATCTCCAACAACTCACAACGTACCACTTCCAGGTGGAATCGACAGGTCTGAACGGCGCAACTTCGGTTTCGCCGACCTCGAACGTCCGATCCGGCCCCATCTACGAAGGTTCACCGGTGATCGATGTCTGGTATGGCAACGAACAATCCTTCGGTAGCAACGGAACGCCCCAGCGATGGATCAACGTGACGGGGAACGTCTGGTCACCGGACGGCATTGCATCGTTGACGTACTCCTTGAATGGTGGAGACTTCAGACCGCTAACTGTCGGAGCAAACGCCGACCGGCTGGTGTCCTCGGGTGACTTCAATATCGAGCTCGATCGCTGGAGTCTGAACGACGGCCCCAATACCGTGGTCATTACCGCTGTAGACAACAACTCCGTGATGACTGACAGAACGGTGACCGTCAATTACTCGGACGGAACTGTCTGGCCGCTCCCATATGAGATTGACTGGAGCAGTGCATCCAGTATCAACGACGTCGCACAGGTCATCGATGGCCTCTGGACGCTAACTGGAGATGGTGTGCGACCGGTTGAGATCGGATACGACCGGTTGATCGGCATAGGTGACGTGACCTGGGATGATTTCGAAATCGTTGCTCCGATCACGATCCACGATTTCGGGAACACGTTCCCGCCTGCGGTAGGTCTTGGCGCCCGATGGGCAGGACATTACCCGCATGATGATTCCGGCGATGTCCCGCAACCGCGTTGGGAGTGGCGGCCGCTTGGTGGTATCGGCTGGTACGAATGGAGCCATTCGCTGAACTGTTTCCGTCTCAACATACTCGGTGACACGCACCCGCTTGTCGAGGACGAGAGTTGCCGGCAACTGGAAGTCGGAACTACTTACACGTTCAAGTTCAGGGTCGAGACGATTGATTCGAACTCGTCTCGCTATCGATTGAAAGTCTGGAAGGATGGCGAACCCGAGCCTGCCGACTGGGATCTCTCGGCCATAAAGACCGGTCATCTCCATGCTGGCTCGATGCTGCTGGTCGCCCACGATCTCGATGCGACCTTTGGAAACATCGCCGTTACACCGTTAAGTGACTCGTCTGATCCGGGTACCCCGCCAGGCGAGGATCCGCCGGAATCACCAATTACGTCGGACGACTTCAATAGCGGCACGGAACTGTCCGATGTCTGGACGTTCGTTGACCCGGTTGGAGACAGTTCACTGTCGCTCGACGGTCTTCATGCGAATATCGCCGTTCCTGCAGGAACCGACCACGACGTGTGGACCAATGGGCTTCGTGCTCCGCAACTGCTGCAGACGGTTCCGGATACGGACTTCGATATCGCAACGAAGTTTGCGACGCGACCACAAGGTACCCATGCATTGCAGGGATTGATTGTCAAAGCGGACGATCAGAACTTCGTGCGATTCGATTACTTCAGCACTGGCAATGACCTGAATCTCTTCGCAGCAACGTTCAGTAATGGCGTGCCTGTTGTCCGGATCAATCAGTCGATTCCAGACGCCGACGCGAGTGACCTCTACCTGCGAATCCTTCGAGTTGGATCTCAGTGGACCCTTTCCTACAGCCTGAATGGTCAGGACTGGACGGAGGCCGCTGACTTTGGATTCAACATCGGGGTCAGCCAGGTCGGTGTCTTCGTCGGCAATGCCGGCGGTAGTCCACCTGCGTTCAGCGGCGCAATCGACTACTTCTTCAATATGGCCGATCCGATTGACCCGTATAACGCAAATCCTCCACCTACAGTCGAACCTTCGACGATCAAGTCGGACGACTTCAACAGCGGTACAGACCTGGGTGAGTTCTGGACGTTCGTGGATCCAGTCGGTGACAGCAATCTCACGCTTGACGGCCTCCACGCTCGTATCGGGGTTCCAATGGGAACTGACCATGACATGTGGTTGTCTGGAGCGAATGCTCCGAGACTCATGCAAGCAACCAACGATACCGACTTCGGGATCGAGGCCAGGTTCGCCTCGGTTCCGAGTGGCACACACGCGCTTCAGGGACTGGTTGTGATGGACGAGGCGGGGAACTTCCTGCGATTCGACTACTTCAGCGCCAGCAACAACGTGAATCTCTTCTCCGCAGCGGTCATGGGTGGCGGCGCGAGCGTGTTGGTCAATCAACCGATCCAGCCGGACGGTGAGCTCTCGCTGAGAATCGTTCGCACCGGAAACGACTGGGACCTGCAACACAGCACAGGTGGATCGAACTGGCAATCCGCGGCTTCGTTCAGCCTGCCGATGACGGTCTCGCACGTTGGAGTCTTTGCAGGGAATGCCACGCCAGACTTTCCGGCATTTACGGGTGTGGTCGACTACTTCTTCAACACGGCAGAGCCCATCGAGCCGATCAATGCCAATCAACCAGAACCGCCACCTCAATCGCCAGCTTCGACACTGCAGTCAGACGACTTCAGTGGGGAAACCGTCGCGGATCACTGGGTTCTGGTTGATCCGCTTGGGACCGCCGAGTTGCTGCAGAGCGATAACTCACTGAAGTTTGGCGTCCCGGAGGGTATCAGTCACGACTTCTGGGTTACCGATAACAACGCGCCGAAACTGCTTCAGGCCACGAACGATACCGACCTGGATGTTTCTACGGCCTTCGAATCCATACCGGTGGGAACGCATGCCTTGCAAGGGATGGTCATCCAATCGAGCGAAGGCGTCGAGGTTCGTTTCGATGTCTATAGCGCCGGTGACAATCTGAACGTGTTTGGCGCAGTGCTTTCGCCAACCGGATCGGCGACCGTTCACGCAAACCAGGCCTTCACTGCCAGTGGTTCAGTGAATCTTCGAATCCGGCGTGTCCAGGACAAGTGGACGCTGTTTGCCGGCGCGGATGGATCCGCCTGGACTCAGATCGCCGAGTTTGACCTGCCGATCACCGTGACGCACGTCGGAGTGTTCGTCGGGAACGCGCCGCCATCAATGCCAGCGTTCACGGCGCAGATCGACTCCTTTGTAAGCAATCCGGTTCACTGAGCCTCGCTCAGCATTGATTTCGACAGGATCCGGGCTCCGCAATCACCCGGATCCTGCATTCGAGATTCTGACCAGACGTTCACCTGATCAAGTCACGCCCATGCAGGAAACGGACATTCGGCGCCCTACACTGGCAGTGTGAATCCCGCACCGCCCTCGAGATGCTGAATGGTGTAAGTGGTTCACGCCGGTGGAGCGGCGAAAAGTCTTGAATGGATGCTGACGTGACGATTGAGAATGGGCCGGTTGCTGCCTATCGACCTGCCGGGGAGACGCGACGAAGCGATTGTCCAAACTGTGGCAACGATCGATGCCTGCTGAACTTCTACGAGGTTCAACGGGTTCCAACGCACAGTGTTCTGCTCATGTCCTCACGTGAAGAGGCACTGGCGTATCCAAAGCGCGACGTGCAACTCGCAGTCTGCCAGCGATGTGGGTTCATCCTCAATCGCGTGTTCGATCCGACTGTTCACGAATACTCCGCCAGGTACGAAGAAACGCAGGGGTTTTCAGACACCTTCAACGCGTTTTCGGATCGCCTCGCCCAGCAACTCATCGAGCGTCACAACCTGCGCGGGAAACGAGTTATCGAAATCGGGTGTGGCAAAGGCGAGTTTCTGACCCACCTGTGTGAGCTGGGAGAGAACTGGGGACTCGGGTTCGACCCGGCGTATGTCCCGGATCGATCTCGAGCCGAACCGTCAAGCCGGGTTACATTCATCAAGGACTTCTACTCTGACGCCTACGCCCGGCACTCCGCCGATTTCTACATTTGCAAGATGACGCTGGAGCACATTCACGAGACCCGTGAGTTCGTCTCAATGATCCGTCGCGCGACGGGTGCCAATGCCGACTCGATCGTGTTTTTCCAGGTTCCAGACGTAACCCGGGTTCTTGAAGAAGGCGCCTTCTGGGATATCTACTATGAGCACTGTTCGTACTTCGATGCCGGCTCGCTTCGGTATCTGTTTGAGTCGACCGGCTTCGACGTGCTGGACGTCTGGAACGACTACCACGGCCAGTATCTGATGATCGAAGCTCGTCCGGCGCCAATAGACGAGGTGCGCTTCGACGAGTCCAACCCGGGGCACCCGGAGCGACTGTCGCTTCTGGAGCACTTCATCCGGCACACCAGGATCGTCAGCTCGGAGTGGAGACAGTATCTGGATGAGATGCATTCGGATCATCGAACGGTTGTGCTGTGGGGAGGCGGCTCCAAGGCAGTTGCGTTTCTGAGCACGCTGGGCATCTCCGACGAAGTTTCCTGTGCTGTCGACATCAACCCGCACAAACGAGGGACGTTCCTCCCGGGTACCGGGCATGAGGTAGTCGGTCCGGATCAGTTGATCCCGATCAAGCCGGACGCGGTTATCGTCATGAATCCCGTTTACCACGGCGAGATTCGAAATGCGTTGACCAGGCTCGGGCTCGAACCAGCCTTGATCCCGATCACGATGTATTCCGAGCTGTCGAGGGTAGATGGGATGGATTTCTGATGCATGCCAATGTCAACACAATGGCTCGCAAACGTGATTCGGCACGGGCGCAAACGATTCCGCCTTGTATCGTCTGCGGATCCGACCTGCTGGAGTTATTCTTTGAAATCGAATCAGTTCCGACTCAGTGCAACGTTCTCTTGCCATCTCGGGACGAGGCCCTGAATGCACCGACCGGCGCGATCCAGCTTGGCTATTGCCAGGATTGTGGTCATATCTTCAACACGGCGTTCGATCCGGAGAAGATGGAGTACAACGAGCGGTACGAGAACTCCCTGCACTTTTCCCAGCGGTTTCAACGCTATCTCGACGCGATGATCAACGGGCTTGACGAGCGTTACCAGCTTCACAGTAAGCACGTGATTGACGTTGGGTGCGGAAAAGGTGAGCTCCTCGAAGCGCTTTGTCGGAAGACCGGAGCATTCGGGACCGGCTTCGATCGGAGCTACGTAGCATCCGGGACCGACGCAGGAGAGCCGGATTCTCGCGCGAACTTCGTGGTCGACTTCTTCAGCGAGGACTATGCGGATCAACCGGTCGACCTGCTGACTTGCCGGCACGTTCTGGAGCATATCGCC
>SLMJ01000111.1 GCA_007133615.1 Thermomicrobiaceae bacterium
ACGATCAAGAGCTATCCATTTCGCCCGGAGCTGACGACAATGGCGGTCTCGATACAGGATCAACTCGGCCGGATCGGTTTTGAGGTTGCGGTGCAGGAGTTCGACGACATCATCGCCGAGATCGAAGATGGCGACTTCCAGGCATCCATGTTCTCGGTCGAGATGTTGCCAACCGGCGATCCACACTATGCACTGAACACGAATGTCTGGAGTGAGGCGATCTACAATTACGGCGGCTATGAGAGCGACGAGCTCGATGACCTGCTGGATCGGATTCAGCGGGAAGTCGATCACGATCGGCGAGATCAATTGCTCAGTGACGCTCAGGACATCGTGCGGGACGATAGTGCGATGGTCTTCCTGGTTGCGGCGCCCCGGCCAGTTGTCTACCGCCCGGATCGCGTGCAGGCGCCGGAACTACATCCCAGCGATATGTACTTCGTTGATCTGGAGCAACCTTCGCCCGCCGGCTCGGATCAGTAACGCGAGACTGACACGAGAGAACGGTTCATGGGACCACTGATCGCTGATCGTTTACTGAGCGTGATACCGGTGTTGCTGGTCATCTCGATTCTGGCCTTCGGGCTGCAGGCACTTGCACCGGGTGATCCGGCCCGGATGCTCGTCGAGGCCAGCGGTTTGACACCTGCACCAGAAGAAGCGGTCGAGGCCAAGCGTCAGGAGCTCGGCCTCGATCAGCCAGTCCATCTCCGCTACGCGGAGTGGGTGACTGGCGCGGCACAGGGTGATCTGGGACGCTCGTATCGCAGCTATGAGCCCGTCACGGATCTGTATCTGGACCGGCTCGGCGCCACTGCGCTCCTTGCCGTAACCGCCGGGTCACTGAGCCTTTTGATCGGTGTGCCGTCAGGCTTGCTGGCGGCATACCGACGGGGCTCCACGGTCGATCTCCTCGGCCGGATTATCGCTTTGCTCGGAGCGGCGATCCCCGGCTTCTGGATCGCGCTGGTGCTGATGTACGTTTTCAGTGTTCAGCTTGGCTGGCTCCCTGCTTTTGGCTCGGTTAGCGCCAGCGGGATGATCCTTCCGGCTGTTGTTGTCGCACTTCCCGGAATCGCGATCATGACCCGGTTGACGCGCACAGCCACACTCGATGCCCTGAATCAGGACTACGTCACCGTTGCCCGGATGAAGGGGCTCAGCGAGCGCGTTGTGCTGCTACGGCATGTCGCTCGGAACGCCTCAACATCGGTTGTAACCGTGTTCGGTCTGGAACTCGCCGGGCTGCTGACCGGTGCGGCGGTCGTTGAGTACGTCTTTGCCTGGCCAGGTATTGGTCGACTGGCGATCGATGCGGTTCTGCTGCGAGATATTCCAGTCGTCGTGGGATTCGCCGTATTCGCGGGGCTGATCTTTCTGACGATCAATCTGATTGCGGATATCTGTGTTGCACTGATTGATCCGAGAATCCGGAGTACCTGACCGTGGCCAGCATTGATCTCGCCCAACCGACGAGCAGACACGTTCGCGAACCGGAGGATCGCGTTCGACTTTCTCGCTGGTCGTCGCGCAGTTCGATTGTCCTGATGGGTATGGTGGGGCTGATCGGTGTCGCGATCCTGATTGGTCCGTATCTCTGGGCAGCCAGTCCAACAGACCAGAATGCGGCGATGCGGTTGCAGGGGCCATCCCTCGAGCACCCGCTCGGTACTGACCAGTACGGGCGGGATACTGCGGCCCGGATCCTTCTTGGTGGTCGATGGACGCTGCTGGGAGCCGGGTTCGTCACATTGGGAGTGACGGTGATCGGTCTGGCGGTGGCTGCCCTGGCCACCAGCGGCTTCCGCTGGGTTGACAGAATTCTGGGACGATTGGTTGATTCATTCCTTGCGATCCCGAACCTTGTCATCGCACTCGCGGTCGCCGCGGTGCTCGGTCCATCGTTCACGAATCTGATCATCGCGCTCGTTGTCGCGGGTTGGCCATGGTATGCGAGGGCGTATCGGGCAGCGATGCTGCGCGAACGGGCATCGGGGTACGTTGAAGGTGCGGAAGTGATTGGCGCCAGCCGCACCCGTATTGCGTTTCGGCACGTTGGGCCGAACGTCTTCGGGCAGGTACTGGTTCTGGCGACGACGAACCTCGGATTCGTGATCCTGAACCTGGCCGCGCTGTCCTTTATTGGTCTGGGGGTTCAGCCTCCGACGCCCGAGTGGGGATCGATGATCAACGAGGCACGCCCGTTCTTCCAGACGCATCCGGGGCAGATGCTGGTCCCCGGTATCTGCATCGTTCTGACGGTGGTTCTGATCAACCTTTCCGGAGATGCGCTGCGCGACCATCTTGATCCTCGCTTGCGAGGACGATAAGCCGGGATTTCACGCTCTCGTTTGGAAATTGAAGAAGCGGCGGCAGAATGCCGCCGCCTGGCCTTGTCTAGATCACGCCCAGCAGCCAGAGAATCAGAATAATCAGAATAATCGTTCCGCAGCCAATTCCGCCGCCACGCACAATAAACCTCCTGAATTTCAAACATTATCAACAGTAGCCGTACTGCTGTATGAATGACCAGGGCGCACTTAGTGTGCCATCGGCAGAATTGCGTTCCGGAACATCCGTGCTAAAGGCTCCGATCAGGTCAGCAGGATGATGATAATGATGATCAGCAAGAGGGTTCCGAGGCCGATTCCGATTCGCATGCGTTTCTCCTCAAAATACGGTGAATACCCGAAACGAACATCCGAGTAAGGACTGAGCATGCACTTACCGTGCCAGCAAGAGTGTCATTGTCGCAACTGGTGAATCCGCAAGCGAGTGCGGGGAACGGCACGACTTTCGGGAATCAGAGTTGGGAGCGGAAGGTGACGAACGGCCGGCGAAGCGCAATATCTCGTTTAATGCGGATAAGGGTTCTTGTCCGCATCAGATGTAACGGTCTCAGGGTGTCAGGCCGAGGTGTTTTCGAGGGATTCTGCTAGGATACCCCGGTAGAATCGGCGTTACGAGGAAACGAGAGTCACCTGCATGTCGCTCATCGAATTCATCGTCCTGATGGCGTGCGGTGTCGGGATCCTGCTGGTCCTGACGCTCGGCGCCTGGGTGCTGATCAACAAGTCCCGGCTCGAGAACCCGGTTGATCCGGAGCAACAACTGGACGAACTGGATCGTGAGTACGCGGCCGGCGATCTGGATGAGGATGAATACGATCGCCGCAGACAGCGGATTGTCAACAATCGACTTCGCTAACCCGCCATCCACCAGTCGTGTCCTGTGGGACGCGGAGCCGTGGTCATCCCCCAAAGGCACAGATGACCCGGAAGCAAACGCATTCTGATTCCCCTGCCCTCCTGCTATGGACAGCTCGCCGATTATGTCAATTAGCGCACTTGAAGACTAATCCATCCGCCCGCCGCCTGGCGCTGCTAAGGGGACCCCTGTTGTTCAAACATGTGGGCCAGAGACTGCAGGTCCGACAGTTCCAGGTCCGGGGTGGCACTGGCTTCGGGCGCTGCGCCAAACCCTTCTCTCACGCTCCGGCGATTGATCCAGATTGTGGCCAGTCCGAAATTCTTCCCGGGCTCATGATCGTGGTAAAGACTCTGTGCGACATGCACCAGCCGATCTCTTATCCCACCGATGCGATCAAACGCCAGTTCAAACGGTTCTGGTGCCGGTTTGTAGGCCCCTGCCTGTTGAGCGGTGACGATTATGTCAAAATCAACGCCCAGTTTCTCATTCGATTGCGCGAACAGCGCGTCGTCACAGTTGGTGATGACACCGAGGCGGATGTGATGCTTCAGTACCTGCAATGCAGCGGCGGAGTCGGCAAACGCTGGCCAGTCCGGAACCGAGCCGGCGAATGCCTCAAGTTCCTCTTCAGACGGCTGGAAACCATGTTCCTCGCCGATTCGTCGCAGTACGCGCCGGAGTACTTCGGGGTACCGGGCGTACGGTCGTTGAGACACAGTCTCGTACCGGGCGAAGGCTTCGAGGATGTCGGCATCGCTCCAGTCGAAGCCGTGGGCATCGAGGACAGGCTGCAGCGCGTGAATGATTCCGGTTTCCCAGTCGATCAACGTGCCGTACACATCAAACGTCATGTACTCGAATTGAGACAGGTTCATCTGCTGCTCCCTGTCGTGCAACCAGACACCATTCGTCCGGTCTGGCAATCAGTGTTAGCACGCAGGCGTCGGTACCGACGGGGGATCAGACCGATGCAAGTTCCGGATTCAGGGCGAGGTTTACGTCCCAGTTTGCCGGATCGCCGGCGAAGATCGTCTGTCGAGCCATGGATTGTTCGACGAGCGCGGCAACGTCCATCTGCTCCTCGGCCTGTTCGGCTTCGGCGACGGTCGCGTGCGTTGTCGGATGGGCCGGAACGAAGACGGTGCAACAGTCGTCGTCTGGCACACTCGAAATCTCTTCGGTGCCGAGTTCGCGCGCGTGATCGACGATCTCGTTCTTGTCGAAGCCGATCAGTGGTCGGAGAATCGGCAGATCCGTTGCAGACCCGATCGCTTGAATGTTCTCAAGTGTCTGCGAACTTACCTGTCCAACGCTCTCGCCGGTAACAAGTGCTCCGGCTCCCTCGGATTCGGCTAGCGCGGCAGCGATCCGGACCATGTGACGCCGGTACAGCACGACGCGCAATGTCGGTTCGCTGGTGATTGCGATCTGCTGCTGGGCCTCTCCGATCGGTACCGTCACGAGCCGGCAATCAGGCTGGTGCTCGCAAATCTTGCGAGCGAGTTCGGTGACTTTCTCGATCGATGTGGAGCGAACGAACGGATGCGCGTGGCAATGAACCATCGTAACCGTGCATCCACGTTTGAGCATCCGGTATGCGGCGATCGGAGAGTCGAATCCGCCTGACATCAGCACCACCACGCGCCCGCTGACACCGACCGGGAGACCGCCCGGCCCCTGGATCGCGTCGCTGCTCACGTAGATCGCGTCGTGCAGGATCTCGATTCGGTACGTCCGGTCCGGATTCGAGAGATCCACCGGGGCATCGGTCTTCCGCTGAATCCAGGCGCCGATATCACGTTCGATCTCCGGAGAGCGCTTCGGGAAGTTCTTGTTTGCCCGGCGGGATCGAACGCAGAAGGAGCCTTCCGGCTCGCCTTCGACCTTGAAGAGCGTGTGCAATGCAGATCGGATCGATTTCATCCGGACCCGGCATTGCAGCGCAAGCGAAAAGTTCGCGACACCGAAGACATGCTTCAGGCGTTCCCGTGCTTCCGGCCATTGATCGAGGTCGTGAAGATCGACGAACGTCCGGCTGCTGCGGGAGCGGAAGTTATCGACGTTGAGCCCGCGAAGCGCATGCGCGATGTTTTCCCGGAGTATCTGGGTGAACCAGCGCCGGTTAAGCCCTTTCAACGCAATCTCATGCACCCGGAAAACGATTACCGGCTGCAGTCGGCTCGATTCAAAATCGACTGCGTCTGAATCCAGAACTGTCTCATCGCGATGAATTTGCACCATAGCGCTCCTCGAGTCACCTCATTTCCGTCGGTAATGGTACAGCGGAATCCGGCGGCTGACCGGGCCATAGGTCCTGGTACCAATGGACTATTCTATCAGCAGAGGGGCGTTGCAATACTGAATCTACGCAAGTGCGCTAACTGGTCGACTATCGAATGCGAGTTTAATCGATGACCAGAATTCTCGTGGTTGATGACGATGTCCAGACCGCGCGGATGCTGGTCGAGTACCTGACACTTTCCGGCTACCAACCAGTTGCCGAATCAGATGGATTGCGTGCCCTGCAACATGTTGATCTCCGGCGACCTGACTTGATCATTCTGGATCTCATGTTGCCCGTTGTGACAGGTGTCGAAGTTTCCCGGCGCCTGAGGCTTGATCCGCGGAACCGAGACATTCCAATCCTGGCAATCACGTCGTTCGATCAACCCGAGGACCTGGCTGACGTTCTGATGGTCGATCTCGTGTTGACGAAGCCGATGGATCTTGATCACTTCGGTGAATGTGTTGCGAAGCTGCTGGAACGCACCATCGAACCTGAATCCGGGCCGATGAATCAATCAACGATTCGACCGCGGGTACTCGGTCGGCACCAATGACTCCGCGCAAAATCCCGGATGGCGGTCCGCCATCCGGGAGAGTCAGCGTGCTCTGGACATGCCGGATTGCTAGCTGGCGCCGATCGACTTCCCGACCAGTTCCAGTACTTCATCATCTTCCGGAAATCGATCGGAATCGAGTTTGGAGAAGATGATGTCATTGTTGACGAGGAGCTCGAAGCGCCCGCCGTCGCTTGGTTTCAAGGTGATTTCGGAGAAGTGCTTGTCGTACTTGTCAACGATGAGTTCCACCGCACGGGTGGCGTTCTTGGAGTAGCCTCAAGAAGTGCAATATTCAAGCATCAGCTTGTTGTTCACGTGAACCTCCCTTGATGGTGGGTCCCGGTATCGTCCGAGCAACCCGATGTATCGTCCCTCTCTCATCCTATCAAACTGGCAAGATCAGCTTCCGACGTGCGCAAGGCAATTTGGCTGCATAGCGCAGCGTGATCCGGTATTCTTGGACGCCTGACTGGCTCAGTCATACGTGATCAACGGGGCGGGAGCGTAGACACGCACGATGAAGATAATGAAGTTTGGCGGTACCTCAGTCGGTACTGCAGAAGCTATCCAGCAGACAGCCGGTATTCTGGTTGACGCGTTTCATGAAATGCCGGATCAACCGCCAGTTGCGGTGGTTTCGGCAATGGGTGGCGTCACCAACCTCCTGCTCGAGCACGCCCGAGCGGCAGCCGATGGCGACGAGGACGCCGGTATGCGGCTCCACCAGAAGCTGCTCGACCGGCACTTCACTGCGCTGCATGACCTGGTTCCGGACGAACACGACCGAAGCGCGCTGTTTGAGGAGATCGAGCAACAGATCGATCGCTGCACGCAACTTGTCGAGTCCGTCTCCGTCCTGCGGGATCTCTCTCCGAGGGCCGAGGACTGGATTGTCTCTTTTGGAGAGCGGCTCAGCAGTGTGCTTGTCGCTGGAACGATAGAAGCGCTTGGGGTTCGATCCACTCCGGTTGCGTCGGACAGCTACCTGGTGACGGATGGCGTTTTTGGTGGAGCCAGCCCGCTTATGGAGGAATCCAGGCGACGCGCCCATGAGACGTTCACGCCGCTGCTTTCCAGTCGTACGATCCCGGTTGTTACCGGCTTTTTCGGTGCTTCGGAAGCTGGCGTCGTCACGACGCTCGGCCGCGGCGGGTCTGACTATGCCGCAACAGTTCTGGGGGCGCTGCTGGATGCGACCGAGGTCGTTATCTGGACCGATGTCGATGGTGTACTTTCGGCTGACCCCCGGTTGGTTCCAGACGCTCGAACGCTGTCGACAATCTCGTTTGCCGAGGCCACGGAACTTGCCTATTTCGGGGCAAAAGTCATTCATCCGCGAACTGTTCAGCCGGCGATCGAGTACGGAATGGCGATTCGGATCAGGAATACGTTCAATCCGGAGCATCCAGGTACGCGGATGGGGCCTGAACCTGCGAAGAACGGCTCGGTCAAGGCGATCACGGCGATCGGCGGAGTCAGCGTGGTAACGGTTGAGGGTGCCGGGTTGATCGGCGTCGCCGGGATCACCGCTCGCGTTTTCTCGGCGATTGGCCGCGGCGGGTTCAATGTCTACATGATCTCCCAGGCGTCATCCCAGCATAGTCTCAGCTTCGCAGTTCGTGGCGAAGATGCGCCGGCGATTATCCAGTTGCTGGAGGATGAGTTCGAACTCGATCTGATTCGCCAGCGGTTGCTTCGCATCTGGGAAGATCCGGGCGTTGCGATCATTGCGATCGTCGGCGCTGGAATGCGAGGCACACCCGGTGTATCTGGCCGTCTGTTCATGACACTCGGTGATGCGCGAATCAATATCGTCACGATCGCGCAGGGCTCGTCCGAGCTCAACATCTCCTGTGTCGTAAACGAGTCGGAGATCGCCCGCGCAGTTCCCCTGATTCATCAGGAATTTGGACTTGCGGAAGGCGACGCGCCCGGCGATTAGCGGCG
>SLMJ01000062.1 GCA_007133615.1 Thermomicrobiaceae bacterium
ACGGCCATACGTGTGCTCCTGATTTCGATGCACAGTTCATGATGGCAACGATACCGCAGGATGGTCGCCATGAAGGTGCATGCTTTGGCACGGGCACATTGGGACCTCATGTTTTGCTTGTGTGCATAGCATGCTACAATCGCAATGCTCAAGAGACCACACTTCCGGAGACACGCCTCGGCCTGCGGCATTGACCGTAAAGCATCACCTCTCGCCACGTTAGGTACGCAATTGCGTCTCTTCCCTCGGAAACCGGGGAAAGCGGGGTCACATGACTGAACGTGAGGGTGCTGGGGTTGCACGCGATCACTTTGATACATATGGAAGCCCACATGGTCAGCTGAATGCTTCCTCGTCATTAACACGTCTGATCGGGCGTGAAGACGAGGTCCGCGAGTGCGTCACGCGGCTACTCGAACCGAGCGTACGCCTCCTTGTTCTGACCGGGCCTGGTGGGGTCGGCAAAACCCGACTCTCGATAGCAGTCGCGGAGCAGCTTGCGCAGTACTTCGAAAGTGGAGTCAAATTCGTAAACCTGGCTCCCGTTCGGGATCCGGCGTCCTTTGTTCCGGCACTGGCTCGCGACGTTGGACTCAAGGAGTTCGGTACACGCCCGATCGGCGACCTGCTTGATGAGTGGCTCCAGTCCAATGAAGTACTCTTGTTGCTCGATAACTTCGAGCACATCCTGCCTGCAGCGGTTCAGCTGGCAGAGCTTCTTGCTGCAAGCCCTGGTCCCAAGGCGTTGGTGACGAGCCGGGCGCCGCTTCGAATATCCGGCGAGTTCACCTATCTGGTGCCTCCGCTATCGCTCGAAGCCTCTGGAACCGGGGCTGATTTGACCGACTCTCTGCGTCTCTTCGATGAACATGCTCGAAGAGCGCAACCTGACTTCCGCGTAACTGAGCAGAACCGAGCAATACTCGACGATATCTGTGAGAAGCTGGGCGGACTGCCCCTGGCCATTGAACTCGCAGCCTCCAGACTGCGTCATCTGCCACTGCAGGCGCTTGCCCGAATGATGTCCCAACCGCTGTCTGTACTCGTCGACGGTCGCCGTGATCAGCCTGGTCGATTGCAGACCATGCGAAACGCAATTGCCTGGAGCTATCAACTGTTGAGCGAGCACGAGCGGTATCTCTTCCGACACCTCTCGGTCTTCCCCGATGGATTTCGTCTGGATGCTGCTGCATGGGTGGTCCACACACTCGATGAAGGGGCGGCGCTTCCATCGCTGTCGAGACTGATCGACAGCAGCCTGCTACGCCTGACACCAGAGCGGGACGGAACACCCCGCTACTCTATGCTCGAGGTCATTCGGGAATACGGGCTCGAGCAACTCAGAGCGGCCGGTGAGTATGACACGGCCAACCAGCTCATGTGCGAGTGGTGCGAAGATCTCGTAATACGTGCTCACGATACGCTCATGCGGCGCGAGGACGATCTACCCTGGGTCAAACGCTATGATCGGGAGCTCGATACATTTCGCCATGCCCTCCGGTGGGCCGAGAATAAAGGTCAGTACGCAAGGGTGCTCGCGATTGCAGGAGGAATCGGTTTCTACTGGTATTCCCGATTTCTGTGGAGTGAAGGCACCCTGTGGCTGAGTAACGCCCTCAGCCATCATCCGGAAGGATCTGAAGATCTGCGAATCGAGGCGGTGGGCCGGTTCTGGCTGGCGGTGCTTTCGCATTATCAGGGAAGTGACGATGAGGCGAGGCCCCTACTCGATGAGACACTTGAGATAGCTGATCTGCTCGAGGACGACCTTCTCCGAGGCGGTGCGTGGCTTATCTCCGGCGTGATCGATGAAGATCAGGGCCACCACGACAGTGCGCTCGAGGCGCTAGATGTTGCACTCACGCACTTTCAGAGAATCGGGAACCAAGCGAATGAAGCGCTCACACTCTTTCATATGGGGGTTAATCTCTATGGGCAGCGACGAATTCAAGAGGCGTTCGAAATCATCGTCCAGTCACGCCATTTGGCGAACAGCGCAGGTGATCGCTGGTGTGAGGGAATCTGTCTGACCGCACTCGGTCGGATCACGGCGGAGCGCGGTGATTTACACCAATCCCTTTCTCTTCTAAGGGAGGCCAGGAATCTGCGTCGGTATTTTGAGCTGCCGGCACTCTCGGGCGAAGCGCTGCTTCTCATCGGTCAGTACGCAGCAATTGCCGCAAGATCACGACGATATGAGCTGGCAGGAAAGCTGTTTGCTCTGGAGAGCCGGGTTCGCTCGTCGGTTGGGAATCCACGACGATACCCGGAGAAAACCCACTTTGACTACTATGAGCAGCAGGTTCGGGATGCTCTCGGTACAAAGGAATTTGCGCAGGTCTCGGAAACAGCTCAGGACCTTTCCATCCAGGACGGACTCGATCTCATCCTCGCCTTCGATTCTGAGGCGGAACTGCCCCGCCTCAATGAACCGGCGGCCCGGGCAGAACCAATAGGACAACTTACTTCCCGCGAACTGGAAATCTTACGCCTCCTCTCCGAGGGGTTGACCAATCCCGGAATTGCCGAGCAACTCTTCATAAGTCGAGGTACCGTCCGAATCCACGTCTCGAACATCCTCGCAAAACTCGGCGCCAGCACGAGAACTGAAGCTGTCCGAATAGCCCAGCGCCAGGGACTGGTCTCCACTTCCTGAAGAGCACTATTTCCTCCAAATATGACATCTGTCAGGTGACCTGGTGCGCCCGAGCGTTCATCCTGAAATCAGATCTACAATAGAAGCTCATCTGCGGAGGCCCACCATGGAAAACCGGAGCATGGTCGCTACGCTGTCTCTCGCTTCATTCGTTGGTGTTCTTGCGATGATGGCGATGAACCCGTTTCTGCCGGTGATCGCGGACGATCTCAACACTTCTGTGTCGGTGGTCGGCCAGATCAACACCGCAATCTTCATTATTGGTGCTTCCCTCGGACTAATGCTCGGACCGCTGGCAGACCATTACGGACTTCGTCGCGCAATCTTGTTAGCTGCGCTGCTGCTCGCGTTCGGTGCCTTCGTTACAGCAGCGTCAACTGGCTACTGGATGTTGCTCCTGAGCCGAGTTCCTGCGGGCCTGGGCGTGATGTCGGCGGTAAGCGTGGCAATTGCCTCCAGCCGCCTCCCTGAAGCTGAACGGCGGCGAGGAGTCGGCTGGGTTGCCTCCGCAGTAGCGTTTTCCGGAATTATCGGGGTTCCGGTGCTTTCCCTCATCGCGTACTACTCGAACTGGCGGATCTCGTTCGTCGCATTCGGTTTGATCGTCCTCGCGGCAGCCGGTCTCATCTGGCGATTCGTTCCTGAAGATCCGCCGATCCCATCGACGCGGTTCCAGGCAGGAAACGTCATCAAGGCTTACGCACCGATCGTGCATCACCCACCGTCTATCTTCACATTCCTCGCTGACATCCTGCGCGGCGTAACCTGGTTCACATTCTTGATCTATGCCGCCAGCTATTTTGTCGAAGGTCTTGGGCTGACGCTTCGAGACTTCGCCGCCTTCATGATGTTCGGCGGGATTTGTTACTTCATCGGCACTCGATTCGGCGATGGACGCCTGACCTGGATCAGTCTCGGAACACTCTTCTATCTGTCGACTGCTGTGATGGCACTTGCCGGCGCTGCGGCCTTTTCCGGGATCCCGGGTCTGGCAGTGACTATAGGCCTCTTGCTGGTCTACGGGTTCATGGGAGGTGTTGGATTCCCCGCGATCACGATCATGCTCACCGAAATTTCTCCTGCTGGCCGGGGAACGACAATGATGTTGCGAACCGCGGGGATGGCCGGAAGTCAGGCGCTCGGGGCGGGGATTGGTGGAGCCCTGCTGACCGTTGGCGGCTACGCGCTGCTCGGCTTCGGACTCTTCGGATTCGCCTGTCTGGCCAGCGTGGCCGTACTGCTCGCGAACCGCTCCACAACTCCAACTCCGGTTGAGCCAGCGATTGGAGGGAACTGATCTACGTACTTATGGCGAATCGTTACTGAAGAGACTAGTGTGCTGATGTATCTCATCATTGGGGCGAGTGGCAGGCTGGGTGAACGCGGAGCAGGACGACCACTCGAGTCCGGCAAACGGGACCGGGTGCACTTGCGAGAGCCGGACGGTCGATGACGTCGTTTCCCGATCGGCGGCGGAGAGACTCCCACCGCCTGCGGCTGCGCGCTGAGATGCTGAGTAATGTCAGGCTTGTGTTTCGCGAGATCTGGCGCTTGATGTGTCGTTCATTCTAGAAGGTGCCCGGTGCGGAAGGCGCGCTAGTCGGAATGACTGATCGACCCAGGCACTTGCAGGCACAACTGGCACCCCTTTTGCGTCCCTGTGTGCGGGCAGCGAGTTGGAACGCTGTCCATCGTTCGATGGATACGCAAACGAGGGACACATTCATGGCAACTGCAACTGGCCGTCAGGGGTCGATCCTATCCGGCACACTCTGGATGATCGGCCTCGCAATTCTCCTCTTCTGGCTTCCCGTCATCGGACCGCTGATTGCCGGGTTTGTTGGAGGACGAAAGTCCGGTGGAGTCGGCGCCGCACTGATCTCGTCGATCATTCCGGCACTTCTGGCTGCTGGATTACTCCTGTTGATCGGATCGGTTATCGGTGCGCCGCTTCTCGGGGCAATTGCCGGAGCGGGCCTCTTCATCATCCTGCTGGTTGAAACAGTGCCGATGATGATCGCGGCAATCGTCGGCGGTGCAATGGCGTAGAACCCCTAACCCCTGGGCTTGGCAGTTATTGATCAGAACCAGAAATGTTCCACCCCTCTCCCAGCATTGGGAGAGGGGAAGGGGGTGAGGGCCAGCATCGCCAAACCTTACCCCAGCAGCTCGACGCCCGCTTTCTTGCAGTCCTCGACCAGCTCATGCAAAGGCTCATCGGACTCCAGAGATTCGGCATCGTTTCCCGCGTGGAATCGGGACATGCCGATCTCCGACATCATCTGCATCTTCTCGACCCGTTCCTGGCCCTTCATTCCGCGCCAGAAAACCAGGGCTGAGACTTTCAGGGTCGCTGGATCCCGTCCGATTTCCTCGCAACGGTCCCGGATGATCGGCATCCACTCCGGGATGACGTCCGGATTCGGGCCATCCAGGTTGAGCTCATCGGCGTATTTCGCCGCCAGTCGCCAGGTCACCTTCTGGCCGTTTCCGCCGACGATGATCGGCATGCGTGGCTGACGGATACTGAGCGGGTTCATCTCCAGATCATTGATCTCATACCGTTCACCCTCAAAGGAAGACGCGCCAGGTTTGAGCATCTCATGAATGATCTCGAGCGACTCCCGCAACCGCGCCAGCCTCTCCTTCGGGGAAGGAAACGGGTAGCCGTAGGCAGTCCATTCCGGCTCGTGCCAGCCAGCGCCGATCGCAATTTCGGCCCGGCCGCCACTGGCCACATCCAGCGTGGAGAACATCTTGGTCAGCAAGGCAGGGTTGCGGAAGGATGCACAGGCCACTCCAGTGCTCAGGTTGACCCGCTTCGTGACGCCGGCAATCGCGGTGAGATGCATCAGCGCTTCGACCGTCGGGCTGTCGGTTCCTTCCCGAATGCTTTGCAGATGATCAGGCACCCAGATCGATTCAAAGCCGAGATCATCGGCAAGTTTCGAAATCTCCAGACTCCGATCCCAGCATTTCTGCGGATCACGCCCGGCCCAGTCAGCGCCGATCCCGTTAGATACGAACAAACCGATCTGCATATACCAGTCATCCTCTCACTACGCCCGGATTTCAGGGTCGAATCCCGAACTACATCCTTTTCAGCAACATGAATTGCTCTACCATAGCACGCTCGGTGACGACGGTATACATCGTATCGTCTTACTACCGCAGGTTCGACCGTCTCCTTTTTGCTCCAAATTACTCGTAGGCGAGGACTTCCCGAACACTCAATCGCCAGGCGTTACGGGCCGGGAGAATGCTGGCGACGATCGAGAGAACGATGACAAGTCCGAGCCAGAGCGCAATCCCGATCAACGAGAAGCTGAACGTCAGTGGTGTTTGCAGAAGTGCACTCCCGATGGCATAGGCGAGCGCCCAGCTTAACGGCACCGCCACCAGAGCTGCGATCACCCAGCTGATCAGGCCCACAGTCATCCCTTCCGCGATGACGATCCGGGCGACAACGCCGTTCGATGCTCCAATCGCCCGCATAACCCCGGTTTCCCGGGTGCGCTCGATGACGTTCAGTGACATTGTTCCCATTAATCCAATTGCACCGACCACTGCGAGCATGACCCCGATAATCAGCAACAAGACAAACAGAATGTTGAAGGCACCCTCCGTACCGGAACGCAGATCCGTTCCGGTCTGTACTTCCACCAGCGGCAGACCACTGCCGCGCAACTGATCGTCCGCCAGCTCCGCAACTTGAGACTGGCTCGAGGCATTGCTGGAGGCGGTGGCCATGACGATCCTGTTTGCCTGTCCGGGGATCTCGAGCGCCGCGCTGAGCGGTTCCTGAGCCGTATAGATGACTGGGCCCATCAACTGTGACGAGACGACCCCGACAATCGGCCAATTCAGGTCGTACCCCTCGACTTTGAGACTCACCGTATCGCCAAGCTGGAGATCAGCTTCGTCTGCGAGGAAGTCAAGGTTGACGACAAGCCCCTCCTGATCAGCCGGCAGGAGCCAGCGTCCCTCAACCAGTCTCGGTTCAACGAACTCGGTGTCGATCGGTGGAGCCAAGAGCCAGATGTTCGAGTTCTGTGTTCCGTCCGGTCGCAACCGGGTCGCGTTGCTGGTGAGCCATCCTTCAGCGTGGGTGACTCCGTCGAGCTCTTCAGCCTGACTCAACGCGTTTGCCGCGGGTACCGGATGCTGGAGATCAACCATGACGTCGTAGTCCATGTATCCCAGGACCTCACCCAGGGTCTCGTCGAGCGAGGACTGGATCGTCAGTACGCTGGCGAAGACCGCGCCGCCCAGTGTAAGTGTGAGCAGTGTCAGCCCCAGCCGACCTTTCCGACGGAAGACGTTGCGGACCGACAGCATAACCGGACGGGAGAGCCCGCGAATGCGCCCGATTGCCCGGTCGATTACGCTCTGGCCCGGCGAATTGTCACCGAGACCGTAGGAGGAGATAGCCTCACGAACGGAGACCCGGGTTCCTCGCAGTACCGGTATGAGCGCCGCCAGCAATGGAACGAGGAGCGCGAGCGCGAGCTGGATGGCAATGACGGCAGGCGGGAACCATGGTCCCTCAACCGAGATGTTCAGCATCCCGCCGATGAAATCCGCGAATGCCCACGCCCCAATTGCCGCAAGTGGAATAGCCACAACAGCAGCTATCGCGCCATACATCATCACGAGAAAGATGTAGATCGCCGCAATCTGATAACGCTGACCGCCGATTGCCTTCATCATCCCGATCTGACGGACCTGCTGGGCAAGGAGAGCACTGACTGTATTGATAACGAGGAAGATCCCGAGCAGAAGAATCAATGCCCCGAACAGGCCCAGTACCATCATGAGCGCATTACCAAGGTCAGTCGTGTGATAGCGTGGAGTATCGTGGACAGCAATCCGCTGAACAGTGATTCGCGCCGGCTCCAGCACCTCATCACGAGTCACCCCGGCAATGAATTCACCCTGCCGTAGATCTCTCGGAGCCTCTGCAGCCAGCACGTGCAATCGATTGAACGCCTCCGGCTGCCCGAGTTCGCCAAGCGTTGCAAGCGTGACGTAGCCAGCGAACTGACCGCTGCCAATCGTTGGATCGACTTCTCCGGGATCGTAGACTATCCCGCCGACCGTCAGTGTGTGGCTGGACCCATCCGGGGTCTCCACGGTGATCTCGTCGCCGATTGTAAGCCCGGCGCCGGATGCGGAGAGGCGCTCCAGCAGAACCTCTCCTTCTCCAGGCGGCCAGCTACCATCTTCCGGAACAATCCGGTCCAGGCGCATATCGGAGAAATCGGCGATTCCATTGAGAGCCAGGTTGCTTGACGTACCGTCTGCGTTCGACAGCCGTACACCGAGGTTGGCCC
>SLMJ01000194.1 GCA_007133615.1 Thermomicrobiaceae bacterium
CCACCGTGGTGGGCGCTGGCGGCGATGGTTCGGTTCATTCCATCGCTCCGGGCACGAATGAAGCAGGCCGAACGCGCCCTGCGAACCGATCGGGAAGCTCAGGTCTTCCAGCAGTGGGACACCGAATGGGCTGCCGAGCTCGAAGCATCAGCCGACCGGCTCCGCAATATCGATCTGGCCGCCCTTGATAATCCCGCGCTCGCAGCTCATTTGCGAGACGTACGGGAATTGACGCGCCGGGCGTTCTGGATCCATTTCCAGATCGGAATCGCTAACCTGCTGCCAATCTACAGGCTGGTTCAGCTGTGCGCTGAACTGTTCGACTGGGACGAACAGGATGCGATGTCGCTGCTGCACGGTAGTTCGACCGGGAGCAGCGTTGGATCGCGGGATCTGGACCGGATTGCCCGGCTGATCGATGCAAATCCCCAGGCACGTTCAACGCTGCTCGATTCGTCCAGTGACTTCCGGACCATGGAGTCGGCCCATCCTGACATTGCGGCTGAACTTCGGGAACACCTGCGAACCTATGGCTACCGAATGATTCAGAACGATCCGATGAGCCCCACGTTCCTCGAAGTTCCCGACGTTACGCTCCAGTTACTTCGCGATCGACTCAAGGCCGGACTGGCATCGCCCGAAGCGCGAGTCACGGCGAGCCGGCATCAGGCCGAGCAGAAAGCGTACGACTTGCTGGGATTCCGATCGAGCGCCGCTCGGGCCAGATTCCAGCACACGTTGCAGCGCGCGCGGAAAGGCTACTGGTTACGCGAGGAGAACGTGTATTTGACGCTGGGGCACCCGTTTGCACTGCTTCGGGTCGCATTGCTGGAAGCAGGCCAACGCCTGCAGCTCGCGGGAACGCTCTATCGTTCGAGCGACGTCTTCTACGGCACCTTCGATGAAATTGTCGCGGCTGTCGAAGACAGCGGGGAACAGTCGCTGGCCGAGCCTGCGCGACGCCGGCGACTCGAGTGCGAGTGGACCGTCCAGAAACCAGGACCGAGAACCTTCGGCACAGCGCCGCCAGAACCCGATATCCGTGGTTTGCCGACAGCAGCCAGGGAGATTCACACCGCGGTTCTCTGGGCAGTCGGGCGTCTCCGAGCTCCCGAAGCTCCCGGATCGACCAATCTTCAGGGCATTCCTGCATCCCCTGGTGAGTACCGCGGGCCGGCCCGAATCATCCGGAGTGAGAGGGACTTCCACCGGCTGCAACCTGGCGATGTGCTTGTCTGCCCATCGACCTCGTCTTCGTGGGCCGTGCTGTTCGGGACCTGCGCTGCGCTGGTTACCGATCAGGGAGGGTCGCTCTCCCATCCGGCGATCATCGCCAGAGAGCACGGTATCCCGGCGGTCGTCGCGACGGTAACCGCTACGCAGGAGATCGAGGATGGGCAGTTGATCCACGTTGACGGAACAAATGGGCGAATCGAGTTGATAGCCACAGAATGAAGGGGAGGTGAGTGAACAGGGTCAGGGACGCAGCAACTGGTGATTGTTGGGAATCTTGGTCAGGCAGAAGGGCAATCAACAATGGCACAGGCGAACGGAAATGGAATTCGGGTTAGCACACGGGGCCGGATCGGGCTGGGTGTTCTGGGGCTTGTCATCGTATATCTCTCGGCAGGGCCGCCGGACTTCGGCGCGTTCATGCTGTTCAACGGCTGGAGCAGTGATCTTGATGGCGGGGCGCATCAGCTTCACATCGTAGTTCGTGGCGCGGGAGGTTTCCTCTCGGTGGTGCTTGGTCTGGTCCTGATCCTTCGGCCGGACTGGGCAATCGGGGTAGCGCAGTCGGCAGTGGCAACAGGTATCGCTTATCCGATAGCTGGAGCGCTTGGTCTGTTCCTGTGGCCGCCAGTCGTGATCTACCCGGTGGTCGCGCTGGTCGTGGTCGGTGCGGTCTATCTGGCGCTTCGAGGGCAGCTCCCGTGGCAACAACCGGCGGAACAGCGGCCGGTCCCGAGCCTGCCGATCCTGGCAGCCACGGCGATAATCGCGATCCCGTTGCTCGTCTTCGGATTGAATGAGGCGGCGTTGCAGCGGGGGCCGGAGGTGCTTCATGGTGACCTCGGTCACTGGGCCGGAGCGACGGCGATGTCGTTCAAGTTCATCATTATGGGGCTGTTTGCCGCGTTGAAATGGCCGGGCTGGCGCGTTCCGGCATGGGGAGCGGCGTTCACGCTCTTCACCTTCGGACTGGCTTCGCTGTTGATGCCGAACCAGGCGTCCAGCGTGGGTGAGGTCTGGGGATCGCTGGCAATTCTGGCTTCGATCGCGTTCGTCGGCGTTGTCGAGCTGGAAGGCCGTCTGTTCCCGCGAACGGCCGTTCAGCCAGCTGCATAACTCGGGGAAAATCGATAATACTGGCTCACGCCACTGCATTGGACCCTCGGATGGGCAAGCGCAGCGGGCGTGAGCCAGTTCAACGTCCCGGCGAAGTTACTTCCAGGACTTCCCGAACTCGTTGTGGCTGACGATCTCGCTGATCGGGTTTCGACCAGAGGCCGCCGGGTTCGGTCGTGGGTCTTTCGCGGAGATCCGGTGCCCAATCGCAACAACGGATCGAGCCGTTCGCTCCTTCGGAATACCGAGGATCTCTTTGCCCTTCTCCTGCAACGGCTCATCGCCGTACCAGGCGGTTCCGGCGCCAAGGCCGAGGAGGTGCGAGGCGATCATCAGTCGCTCGGTTACGCGACCCTCGTCGTAGGCCTCGCTGTTCTCCTTTTCGCCATCGAGCACGATCGCGATCGCAATAGATGCCTCTGCGACCCAGTTGATCGGAGTGCGAAGCTCACTGATTGCCTTAAGTTTCTCCTTGTCGTCGATGACAATGAAGTGCCACGGCTGGGTGTTTCGGGAGCTTCCCGTCCAGCGGGCGATTTCCAGCAGTTGAGCGACGACATCCGGCGAAATCGGTTTGTCCTCGTACTGCCGGACCTGCCGTACCTTATTGAGCTGTTCCAGGACCTCGTTCGGGTTACTGATTCGGGCCATGCTGTGCACCTCTCCATTCCCTCTTTTAACGATCAGGCCGGCTCGTGTTCCGGCAATGGTGCCCGGCGATCACGCCGAAGCCAGAAGTCCAGGCGCTCTCGCCTGACCGATTCCGGGAGCTTCGGCTCATCAAATGCTCCGGACACTCGTCGTTGCCGCAGCGCCTCATACAGCGTAACAGCGCAGGCAACGGAAATATTCAGGCTCTGCACCATCCCCATCATCGGAATGAGCAATGTACCGTCCGCCAGTTCGACTGCCTCGTGACTACATCCCCTCATTTCGTTTCCGAACACGAACGCCGTGGGCGCCGTCAGATCGAGTTCATGCAGATCATGGCAGTCATCCCGCAGGGCTGTTGCCAGTATTCGGAATCCTTCTTCTCTCAGCCGGGTGTAGCAGTCTGGAATCGAGACATGTCGCTCCACTTCCAGCCATTTCAGCGCTGATGCCGAGACACCCTTGCTGAGCTTCGGTTCCTCTTCCGCGGTGTAGACGAGATGAACCCGGGAAACGCCGACCGCATCGCAGGATCGCAGAACAGCGCTGATGTTGTGTGGGTCATGCACGTTCTCGATTACCACGGTCAGGTCCGGCTGACGCTGGCGGAGGACCGTGCGCATCCGGTTCAGGCGGTTCTCACTTATCGGACGGTTGTTGTGCGTGTCATCATTCATCGTCATGTGGATGATTCTACGGGCCCCGGCGAGCGGGCTCAACTCGGAGAAATGGACGCGATGACTGAGCAGGACGAACGCTGGCAGGAGAGCAACCCGGAGCTGGTTGCGCTGATACGGGACGAGATCCTGACGAACGGCCCGATCCGGTTCGACCGCTTCATGGAGCTGGCGCTCTACCACCCCGAATCTGGCTACTATGTTGTGCAGGATCCGGCGCCCGGAAGAAGTGGCGACTTCCTGACTGCTCCGGAAGCACATCCGATCTTCGGTGCGACACTCGCCCGGCAGGTGGAAGTGTTTGATCAGCAACTCGATCACCCCGCTGAGTTCACGGTTCTGGAATATGGAGCGGGTTCCGGGAGATTGATCCGTCCATTACTTGCCTCGCTCCGGCAGCACGCACCCGACCTGTACCAGCGGCTTCGCTACGCACCGGTGGAGCTAAACGAGTACCGGCGTGCGGAGCTGTTCACCCATTTGGAATCCGGTGGACATCATGAACGGGTCGAGAGCACCTCGATAAACGGTGGGGTAATCGGCTGTGTCATCGCCAATGAGTTTCTCGACGCCTACCCGGCGCGACGATTCAGGATGACCGCGGATGGTTTGCAGGAGATCTGCGTTGGCTGGAGCGATGAATGGTTCGAAGAGGTCGAGATGCCGGTCGAGGACGCCGATCCGGTATATGAATACATGCAACAGCATGGATTGGAGCCGCGTCCCGGTGAAGCGATCGAGTATCATCCGGGATTTGCCGGCTGGATTGATGAACTTGCGGAGAGAGTCGAAACTGGCTTCGTCCTGATCATCGACTACGGGTATCCGGCAGATGAACTGTTTCAGGAGCACCGCAAATTCGGGACAGTCAAGGGGTACTACCAGCACGGCGTGACGGACCAGCTTTTTCGCGGAATCGGTCGCCAGGATCTGACCGCACACATCAACTTCAGCGAGGTTGCCCGGCTAGCCGAATCGTCCGGGTTCGTGGTGGAGGACCTGACAACTCAGGCGGAGTTTCTGGAGCGACTCGGACTCGGCGAGCGTTTGTTTGAGCTGCAATCGAACGAGAGCATATCGGCAGATGAGTATCTGGCAGTTCGCGCGGCAGTTGTGCGAATGATCGATCCCGGAGCGATGGGACGTTTCCGCGTGTTGATCCTCCGGCAGGGATAGTAGGGTACCAGATGGGCCAGCCCGACTGGAACTAAAGTACCGAGCGTTACATGACCCGAATGGTTACTGCCCAGGCGGTACGAAAGGGCCTCACGACGGGACGGTCTAACTTGCCATACTGTAAAGGGTTGCAGGAACGATCAACGGCGTTCCAGGGCACCGTCGTCGTTACTGAAACGGACCTGCAACCTGAAAACTGACTCGACCTGGAGCGGGCTTTCGCCTCCGTCAGCCCGTTGAGTCAGGCAGCTAGACAACTAGCCGCTCCACGACGAGAGGTACCGGCTTCAGCACCCGGTGCCTCTCGTCATGTCTGGCTATAATTCGCGCAACGCTACCACTGCTGAAAGGATGACACATGCCGGCGCTGCTCGAACGAGGTCAGACATTCCCCGATTTCACACTGGAAGACGCTCGTGGCAACACGGTATCCAGCCGGAGTTTCTACATGCGGCGGAACTTCGTGATCGCCGTATTGCCGAATGAGATGGATGATCGGTGGATCCTCTGGCTAGAGCAGTTGCGGAGTGCGATCCTCAAAATCCCGGATGCCGATGGCGCAGTAATCTGTCTGGCGATTGTCGGATCAGATTCCGCGGACGCAGTCACCGGGAGTGACGATCGCTTCCGCGTCCTGGCCGATCCTCATGGCCGTATGCGGGCCCGATTCGTCGAAGATTCGGATCACGGCGCACTGATCGTCGCCGATCGGTATGGCGCAGTGTTTCACATTGCCACAGGTGGACCAGACCAGACGGGGATGAACCCGGACGATGTTCCGGGCTGGATCGAACTCATCGCGTGTCGGTGTTCCTGAGCCGTCTAGCTCGTCAACCGACCGTGATCGACCATCAAACAGCGATCCATGACCACCTTCAGCCCGGCCTGATCCGCCGTTTCTGCTGCAGACTCGTTGACGACTCCCATTTGCATCCAGATCGCTCCGGCGCCGATCTCTACGGCCTGCTGGGCTACGTCGTCCACATATTCGGCTCGGCGGAATACGTCTACGATATCGACCGGCTCGGGAACATCCCTCAAGGAAGGGTACGCCTTTTCGCCGAGCACCTCGGTCGCGTTTGGATTGACCGGGATAATCCGGAATCCCTGTTGCTGCATGTACGCTGCAACCCGATGTGAGTCTCGGTGCTCTTTCGGGGAGAGCCCGACCACGGCGATGGTGCGAGCGCTTGTGATCAGGTCGCGAAGGTCGTTGTCGGATTCAACTCTGGGCATACAGGCTCCTGAGCTTAAACGAAGCCGGGCGAGCCGCTCTGGCCCGCCCGGCGCACAGATCAAACGAGTGAGCCGGCGACCTTCTTCGCGGATGCGAAACCGTTCTCCAGGTCCCAGATCAGGTCATCGAGATCTTCAATGCCGACGGACAGCCGGATCGTTCCCGGACCGATTCCCCCTTCGAGCAGTTCCTCCTCCGGCAGCTGCCGGTGGGTCGTGCTCGCCGGGTGAATGACGAGGCTCTTGGCGTCGCCGACATTTGCCAGATGGCTCCAGAGCTGGAGTCCTTCAATGAACGCCTTGCCGGCGTCACGGCCGCCCTTGAGATCGAAGGTGAACACCGCTCCCGGGCCCTTCGGCGTGTACTTCTTCGCCAGGTCGTGATATTTGTTGCTCTCCAGTCCTGGATAGCCGACCGACTCGACCTGGTCGTGCTTTTCGAGGTGCTTCGCCACGGCAAGCGCGTTCTGAACGTGACGATCCATCCGCAGCGAGAGTGTCTCCAGCCCCAACATGAACAGGAACGCGTTGAACGGGCTAAGCGCGGCACCCATGTCGCGCAACGTCTCCGCCCGGAGTTTGAGCGCGAACGCCATCGGACCGAACGCCTCAGTGAACACCAGTCCATGGTACGCCTCACATGGCTCGGTCAGGTCCGGGAATTTGCCGTTGTTCCAGTCGAACTTGCCGCTGTCGACGACGATACCGCCGATGCTCGTACCGTGACCGCCGATGAACTTGGTTGCTGAATGGACGACGATCGACGCTCCGTGGTCGATCGGACGGCAGAGATACGGGGTAGCGAACGTGCTATCCACGATCAGCGGCACCCCGGCTTCGTCTGCGATCGGAACCACGCGATCGAAGTCGAGGATCGTTCCGGTCGGGTTTCCGATCGTCTCGGCATAGAACGCTTTGGTGTTCGGTTTGACCGCTTTGCGCCAGTTTTCCGGGTCGTCCGGATCGATCAGCGTCAACTCGACGTTCATCCGGCGGAAGAGATTCCGCAACTGGGCCGTGGTTCCACCGTAGAGTGAGTTCGATGACACAACGTGATCGCCCGGGTTGAGCAGCGTCATGAAAATCGACATCTGCGCGCCCTGACCACTGGCGAATGCAACAGCGGCGACACCGTTTTCAAGGCTCGCGACACGCTGTTCAAACGCATCGAGCGTGGGGTTCATAATCCGGGTGTAGATGTTGCCGAACTGCTCGAGGTTGAACAGCGATGCGGCGTGTTCACTGTCATCGAAGACATAACTCGTTGTCTGATAGATGGGCAATGCCCGGGAATTCGTCGCAGGATCCGGAGATTGCCCGGCGTGAACCTGCCGGGTATCGAATCCAAGTTGACGCTCCTGCTGGATGTCTCCCATAAATTGTCTCTCCCTGTCCACTCGTTCAACGGTAACTACTCGAATCGGGCGCAACGGCTATGCCGGTGCCCTAGAACGGTGCCTCGACACCGACTTCCAGACCTATCATACGAATCTCTTCAACCACGGATGGATGCACCGGGATCCCGTTGGCCCGGCGATCAGCTTCTCCCTCATATTCAGGCTCTCCGGGAATGAGGACGCGATCGACTCCTTCCACCGTTTCCAGTGCTTTGATCTCCTGAATCATCTCATCGATGCCGGCTTTGAACTCGTCTTCGCTGGTAAACGCGTCGATCCGCCAGGCCATAAATGCATGACCGGTTCTGGTGGGGCCTGGTACCTCATCCCGACTGCCCTTCACGTATTTGCCCCATGGGCCACTGGCAAGCTGGCCGCAGAGCATTTCGATGAACAGCCCGAGTCCGAATCCCTTCTGCCCACTGGTTTCGCGTGTTCCGCCGAGCGGGGTGAGGGCAACCGCTTCGTTCGGATCTGTGGTTATGTGTCCGTCGGAA
>SLMJ01000298.1 GCA_007133615.1 Thermomicrobiaceae bacterium
GTGATCCGGGCGATACTGCTCATCAACCGCCAGCGGGATCACGGTTATCCGTTCTCGATCGATTCCGAGATACCGAACGATATCTCGCCGGGAGCATTCAGAGTCGGTAAGAACCGCATCGGCAGTTCGAGTCGCCCGACTAACCAGACGGAGATACATTCGCATGCTCGCACTGCTGCGATAGGCCGGGAACACATACGGGATGACGTCGTGAATCGTGACGATCAGCGGCCGGTTCCGCATCAGCGGAGCGGCGAAGTGCGGAACATGCACCAGATCGGCGTCCGCTACGCGCGCCGCCTGCATCAAACCACGCTGTTCCCACCACAGTTTCAGCGCCTTCCCGGATCTGGCGTACGACGGTGGTGCAGTCTGAACCGAATCCGAACTATCGAAATCCCGGAACGCATCGGTTTCCGGGGTGAGAACGCGCGTCGACATCCCGGATTGCTCATCAGAACGAAAGATACGCCAGAGATTACTGGCGTACATCCCCACTCCGGTCGTCGTCTGGTCAAGGAACAGACCGTCGAATCCGACGGTCGGCATGGATCGATTCATCACGGGTGGGATTATAGCAGAGCACTCGTGCGTTACAGACACCGAGGGGCAGAGATCATCCGTCCGATGATTGACCTCGACACGTACGGTTCACTATAGTTTCCGGATGCACCGGGATGTCGCCTGGTGTGAAGGACGACGCAATAAGGAGACAGGAAGCATGTCCAAGCCAGTAGATGTTCAGGACGCAACGTTCCAGAGCGAGGTACTCGAGTCCGATAAGCCAGTGCTTGTCGACTTCTGGGCCGAATGGTGTGGCCCGTGCCGGATGATCGCTCCGGTGCTTGAGGAAATCGCCACCGAGAAGAGCGGAGCCCTCAAGATCGCCAAGGTCAACGTTGATGAAAATGGCCAGAGCGCTCAGCAGCACGGTGTTACCAGCATCCCGACCATGGTTTTGTTCAAGAACGGCGAACCGGTCGAGCGAATTGTCGGCGCCCAGCCGAAGGAGCGCCTGCTGGATCAACTCAACCCGCACCTCGGCTAATCCGCCCGCACCTGCAACAAACAACGACCCCGGCGCGTCTTGACGCCGGGGCTTGTTTCGTTTGATTCAGTTAGTTGCTCTAACCCCGCAAACGAGTATCAACCCGTGCTTGTCAGCGGCTTTCGTTCTCTTCCTCCACCCGCCGGGAGATCGGATCAGCCAGCGTGTCCAGCTCGCGGCGCAGATCGTCAACATCAGCGAACTGTCGGTATACCGATGCGAATCTGATGTAGGCCACCTCATCGACCTCTTTGAGGTGCTTCAGCACGCTCTCACCGATCGCAGTACTCTGAACTTCCACCGTCCCCAGGGACAGCAGTTCGGCCTCGACACTGGAAACAATGCGATCGACTTCTTCTTGGGAGACGGCTCGTTTGGTCAAAGCGATGCGGATCTTCTCACGCAACTTGCGGGGATCGAACTCCTGCCGGCGGCCGTCACGTTTAACGATCACCAGACTCCCGGATTCGACGCGCTCATACGTTGTGAATCGACGGCTGCATTCAGTGCACTCGCGACGACGGCGAATGCTCTCCCCGGATCCAATATCCCGGGAGTCGACAACGCGAGTCTCCCGGGACTGGCAATACGGGCATTTCACCGGACTATCGCTCTCGGAGGAACTTCAGAATAGCCGGTTCGGACCATTCGTCGTCAGGATCAGACTGAGCCGGAATGCGCGATGGCGCCCCTTGCTGGCCCTGACCCTGCGCCGGTGGTCGTTCCTGGCTTCTCGGGCGCTCCTGAGACTGTCCCTGCTCCTGCTGCGATCCTGCAGAAGGACTCTCGGACCGCTGGAAACGACGTTCGCCAGATCGCGGCCGCTGCCGCTGTTGCTGCATATGCGCCTGGTGGAAACCAGTCGCAATCAGCGTGATCTGAACATCGCCGGCCAGCGCGTCGTCAGTCGTCGCGCCAAAGATGATCTCGGCATCCTCATCTGCCGCAGACCGGATCACTTCCGCCGCCTCGGTAATCTCGGCGAGCGTCAGGTCATCGCCACCCGTGATGTTGTAGAGAACTCCAACGGCGCCATCGATGCTCATCTCCAGCAGCGGGCTCTCGATCGCCATCTTGGCGGCATCGACTGCGCGTTCCTCGCCACTGCCACGGCCGATCGCCATAAGCGCCGAGCCGGCATCCCGCATGACCGTTTTCACGTCTGCGAAGTCGAGATTGATCATGCCCGGCTTGGTAATCAGGTCGGAGATACCCTGGATACCGTGCCGCAGTACATCATCGGCGATTTTGAAGGCCTCGGAGAATGGCGTTTTGGGATCAACAAGCGTAATCAGCCGCTGGTTGGGAATCGTAATCAGCGCATCAACGTGCTCACGCAGCGCAACGATGCCCTCTTCCGCTACACGCTGGCGCTTGGCACCTTCGAAATCGAAGGGCCTGGTGACAACGCCAACAGTGAGCGCACCGGTCTCGCGGGCAAGCCGAGCCACGATTGGCGACGCGCCAGTGCCCGTACCACCACCGATACCCGCGGTGATAAAGACCATGTCTGCGCCGCGAACCACCTCGGTGATTCCTTCGATGCTTTCTTCCGCGGCTCGCTCGCCGATTTCCGGTCGCCCTCCAGCGCCAAGCCCCTTGGTCAGCTTGTCGCCAATCCGGACAGTCACCGGACTCAGCGAATTGACCAGTGCTTGCGAATCAGTGTTCACTGCGACGAATTCAACGCCGTCGACGCCGGCCTGGATCATCCGGTTGATTGCGTTGCCGCCGCCACCGCCAACGCCGATGACCTTGATTCGCGCGAAGTGATTGGCGAAATCGTCATCACGTACATTGAACATTCGTGCCTCCCCGTCGCACTCATCGGCGTCATTCCGGTGGTCCAGCAGAGTCGCTCGGAAACGACAACCGCCCGTAGCGTCTAGAGTCTACCAACCAACGTCCCGGGATTCCCTGAAAGCGTGCCAATCTGGCACACATTTCAATCCTCAACATAAACGAACTCGACACTCGACACCCAGACAGGTACACATAACACAATTATTATGCCGCCAGTTATTGGTCCCCCACTGATTGCCGATGTACGGACATCGTGATCCTAACAGACTTTTCCGCCGTTCGCGTGATCCGTACGTCCTGCATATAGTGGGACCTGCACTACATGATGTCAAACTCACTGATATACCGGTCGTTCCGGATCCCGAACGTCGAGACGTGTCCATTCGTCACTGCGCGGAGCCAGTGCTCCGACAACTTCCATCTTCACTGGCAGTTCATCTGGACTTCCGAACATTACCACACGGTCGTCGCCCAGATGTGCCTGAAAGCCTTCCTCCTCGTCGTACTCCAGCACCCCTTCGGAATCAAGCTGCTGAGACAGGTACTGGACCGCGGCAATTTTGCCGGGATCGATATGCGTTCCGGGCTCGGGAAGCTCCCCATCGAGCTCGACAACCCATGGAAGCTCCTCCGCTTCACCGTGCGCAAGTACCCAGCCAAACTCATCGACCAACACCGCGCGATCAGCGGTCTGCCAGACGATCACCGGCTTCCGTTCCACCACGTTGACGACCACGCGATCCGGAAGCTCCACCCGGACCCGGGCGGAATCGACCGCCGGGTGCTCGGCAGCGCTATTGGCAACGTCCCAGGTATTCAGCTGAAACACCGACTGCCCCAGCGCCTCCGAGTGCTCCACGACCGCGTCTGCGTAGGCAATCGAGTTCCCCCGGACCACCACTTCATCGACCAGGAAGTCGTCCGAGGCGGCAAACGCATAAAGGATGACACCCAGGCCGACGCTGAGAATAAATGCCGGCAGGCGCCCGGTGCGGACAAGTTCCAGCGTCTGCTCTCGCAAGCGGGCCCGCCGGTTCGTCTTCCGTCGCCGGGACGTCCCTTTCTGAGGCGATATTCGGTCTGGAGCGCGCTGCTTATCGTCCATAATCAGCCAGATCAGTTCAGAGGCCGGTCAACTGCCGGCCAGCATTCATCCGGAATACGGCCCGTGCGTTCCCTGGTTCTGTTCGTGTCGATCGATCGCCAGCTCAATCAACCTGGAGACCAGTTCGCTGAACGGGATCCCGGTGGCCTCCCACAACTTCGGGTACATGCTGATCGGCGTGAACCCGGGGATCGTATTGACCTCGTTCAGATACACCCTCCCCGTTTCCCGCTCCAGGAAGCAGTCAACCCGGGCCAGCCCGGCACAATCGAGCAACTTGAAAACCTCAACTGCAATCCGCCGCACCTCATCGGACACCTCCGGCGATATCGAAGCCGGGATGAAGAGCTCCGATGAATCGTCGACATACTTTGCCTCGTAGTCATAGAACTCATGTCCCGGTACAACCTCACCAACGATCGAGCTGATCGGATCATCGTTGCCGAGGACGCTCACTTCCAGCTCCCGGGCATCGATTGCCTGTTCGATTAGCAGGCGCCGATCATGAGCACCAGCCCCGTGCATGGCATGTGGCAGTTCATCAGCATCGTGCACCTTGTAGACACCGACACTCGACCCCATGTTTGACGGCTTGACAAAGCAAGGATACCCGATCTCGGCTTCGATGTGACGAGAGACGGCGTCCGGATCACGCTCCCAGTCCCGCCGGTTTGTCCCGATCCACGGGACGATCGGGATGCCCGACGCCTCACAGAGCCGCTTCGCCGTGATTTTGTCCATCGAGACGGCAGAACCCAGCACGGCAGATCCGACATACGGAATGCCGGCGAGTTCCAGCATTCCCTGCACGGTGCCGTCTTCACCCATCGGACCGTGCAGCACCGGAAAGACGATATCGAGATCCTGCACCCAGGTCGTGTCACTGCTGTCGCGAACTGACTGTGACTGCGTCTGCCCGACAAGGTCGGACCCGGTTGAACTGCCAGGACGTTCTGTTCCGCCCGAGTACTCCGGCAACGGCAATCGGGATGTCGCCGCGAGTTGCTTCAACGGATCTCCACCCGTCACCCAGGCGCCGTCTCGCGTTATTCCGATCGGCACCGGTTCAAACCGGGTCTGGTCGATATTGTTCAGAATCGCATGTGCTGATGTGATCGACACATCATGCTCACCCGACTTGCCGCCGAAGATGACTCCAACTCGAATACGTCGTGCGGCCATAGCTACTGCCCCCCAACCTGCTCGATCTCCGGAATCAGCCGGATCTCGAACTGGCGGTAAACCTCGTCCTGGATCATCGCGATGAGCTCGCGGACGTGTTCCGCGGTTGCCTCACCCGTGTTGACCATGAAGTTGCCGTGCAGTTCAGAAATCTGTACCCCACCTACGCTTCGGCCTTTGAGGCCCGCCTTGTCGATCAGGTAGCCGGCATAGGTGCCTTCTGGATTGGTGAAGACGGACCCGGCACAAGCACCGGTAGGCTGTGCCTGTTTCCGCCACTCACTGAACTCGCGGGCCTGGCGCTGCAGTTCCTCGCTGTCACCACGCGGCAGAACGAATGTTACCCCCAGGACGACGACATCCCGCGGGCGTGGCGCGTACTTCAGAACCGTGTAGCGATAGCGGGCTTCCAGCTTCTCGGCCGGCCAGGTCTCAATGCGGCGATCGGTCAGTCGCATGACGTCGATCGTCTCGATGTGGTCGATCATCTCACCACCGTGCGCACCGGCGTTGTTAACCGTTGCTCCACCAACCACGCCGGGAAGACCGGCACACCAGACCAACCCGGACCAGCCCCGCTCAGCTGAAAGATGTCCCAGGCGGGAAATCGGAAGCTGCGCTGGCACCCAGATCCGGACGTGACTCGAGTCTTCCTCAACCGTCACCAGCTTCTCGGCATCTTTACCGGTCGATCTCACAGACAGAACGAGTCCTGGAATCCCGGCATCATCGACTAGCAGGTTGCTGCCGCCGCCGATGGAGGTTACCGGCAGATCCATCTGCTCGGCCCACTCCAGCGCTGCCTCGACCTGACTCTGGTCAGTTACTCTAGCCATGAACTCGGCCGGACCACCGATCCGGAACGTCGTGAACAGTGAGAGCTTCTGGTTCGGGCGAATCTTTACGGCGCCGGTTCGGGATGCGAGCTCGATCGTCTCAGCCATTGGTTTCCGTCCTGCCAGTCAAATGCTCAATAAGGATGGGCGCGGCCTGCCAGATATCTCCGGCGCCGAGAAAAAGCACCACGTCCCGGGAGCGCAGGTCCTCGGCCACCGCGTCGGCTGCCGCCGCCGGAGTAGCATACACAGGAGCGTCAAGGTCCATCAGCTCGGCGATGGATTCGGATGACACCCCCATCGTATCGGTCTCTCTGGCGGGGTATATCTCGACCAGTTTCACGCGGTCCGCCCTGTCCAGCGATTTCGCAAACTCGGCCAACATCTGCTTCGTGCGGCTGTAGGTGTGCGGTTGAAAGACCACCGTGATGCGGTCTTCAGGAAAGTGCTCCCGTGTGGCCTGAATCGTTGCCAGGATCTCTGTTGGATGATGCGCGTAATCATCGAAGATCCGCACGCCATCGATATCCGCCCGCAGGTCGAACCGACGACCCACTCCGTGAAACTCTGCAAGGCCAGCGGAAATCTCCGGCGGATCAATGCCCAGAATTGCCGAAGCCGCAATCACCATCGCCGCGTTCATTCGATTGTGTGCCCCTGGAACGGCGAGCGAGAACTCAAACGTTTCACCTCTCGGTGATTTCAGAAGCGTCGGATTGTACTGGTCATTGAGCGACCAGTCCGCTTCGATCGTCCGCCCCACCGTAACGATACCTGGTCTATCTGGCCGCTCACGAATCCAGTCGGCAAGACGACGGCACCCGCGATCATCATTTGAGATCACCAGTACGCCGTCCGGCTTGATCCGGGAAACGAACTGCCTGTACGCATCGTCGATCGCCGCCATATCAGGGAACAGGTCCGGATGATCATGCTCGATATTCGTAATCATCGCGACATCAGGTTCCAGCGTCAGGAAGCTATAGTCGTATTCATCAGCTTCCACAACGAAGTGCGGACCGTCTCCCGGAGCAGCATTCGTCCCCAGTTGCGGGATCATCGCGCCGACCGCAAACGAGGGTTGCCGACCAATTGCTCGCAGCGCGACCGTCATCATCCCGCTGGTCGTCGATTTTCCATGCGAACCAGCCACAGCAATACAGATCCGCTGCGAGGCCAGTTCGCCAAGCAACTTGGCCCGCTTGATGACCGGAATATTCAGCCGGCGCGCCTCGGCCAGTTCGGGGTTCGACTCCTTCGCTGCCGCCGTCGTAACAACAAGGTCTGCACCGTGTACGTTCGTCTCATCGTGGCCGATCGAAATACTGACACCGAGGCCGCGAAGGTCATCGAGCACCGGCCCGTCCGAGATGTCGGATCCAGTGACCGTGTAACCACGATCGGCGAGAATTCGCGCCAGTCCACTGACGCCGATGCCTCCTATTCCAACCAGATGGATCGTCGCTGGCAGCGTCGGCAACATCGGGGCCTCACTCATGGCAACCTCCGTCCCCGGGTCGCCGTTCGCCCGGAGCTGCCACGACCGAACGATCCGCCGGACGCCCGGGTCGGTTCACGTTCGTCGAATTCCCGGCGAACGTTTCGTGGTGCGGAGCTCTTAGACAGCGCCGGTGCGGGCTCGACTGGCCGCTCCGGTCGGCGAGGAGCCTCCCGCTCCGCCGGTTTCGGAGCCGGTCGCTCCTTTTCTGTCTGCTTCTGTCGCTGCCGGGCACGAGTCGATACACCTCGCAAGTTGGATTTCACTTTGACGCTCACCGGATCGACCGTCTGCCTGGAGATGTTCAGCAGGATACCCATCGCAACGAGCGACACGACCAGAGAACTGCCGCCGTACGAGATAAACGGAATCGGAATCCCGGTGAATGGGATTGTCGTGGTAATACCACCGATGTTGATCGCCGCCTGGAAGATCATCCAGGTCACGATCCCAACTGCGGCCAGCGCAC
>SLMJ01000086.1 GCA_007133615.1 Thermomicrobiaceae bacterium
CCACGCGCCGCTGAAGGTCGCCGAGACGTTCAAGGTCCTGCGGGCGCTCTTTCCGGACCGGATCGACCTCGGAATCGGCCGTGCTCCGGGAACCGATCCAACGACGGCAGCCGCGCTTCGCCGATCAAACCCGAACATGCAGGGTGAAGATTTCCCCGAGATGTTTGCGGAACTGCTTGCCTTCGGCGGCCGGGGATTCGATTCAGAGCATCCGTATTCCAGCATCAAGGCAATACCGGAAGAGGTCGATCTCCCGCCGATCTGGCTCCTGGGATCGAGCGGTTACTCGGCTCAGGCGTCCGGCGAGATGGGCTTCGGCTACTCGTTCGCTTCGCACTTCAGTCCGACTGATCCGGCACCGCCGATGCTCGCCTACCGCGAGCATTTCAGAGCCTCAGACGATTTCCCGGAACCACATGCCATGGCGGCGGCATCAGTCATCTGCGGGGAGGACGACGAGCACGCCAAGTACCTCGCGTCATCAGCACGGCTCTCCTGGGTTCGGATGCGGACAGGCAGACCCACGCCGATTCCGCCGCCCGAGGAAGCTGTGAACTACACGTTCGATGCGATGGAACAGCGAGTGGCCGAGGCCTTCGACCAGATTCAGACCATCGGCGGTCCGGAGACGATTCGCCAGAAGCTGGAAGCATTGACCGAACGCACGAAGGCCGACGAGATCATGATCACCAGCAACATTTACGACCACGAGGAGCGCAAACGGTCGTTCGGTCGGGTGGCGGAGCTCTTCGAGCTATCCAGCCCAACGGCGTCTCCTGCCCACGCCGACTGAGCCAGAGCTAAACGGGAGTTGATCATGAAAATCACCGGTTTCCGGGCTCGCTTATACGAGTTCGAGATGGAGCGCAGACTCGGGGATGCCAATCTACCCGAGGGTACCAGTATGGCGACCGGGATGCTGGTGTTCATCGATACAGACGAGCGGATATCCGGCGTTGCGATCGGCGGTGGACCGGTTGGAACAATCCATCGGCTGGTGAACGATCTGCTTGTTGGTGAAGATCCCCGCGGAGTCAAAGGGCTCTGGCAGAAGATGAACGATGCAGCCTTCAAAGGAGGCAACAGAGGTGAGATCGGTACCGCTATCTCCACGATCGATGTCGCGCTCTGGGACCTGAAGGCCAGGCTCAATGATGAACCACTCTGGAAAACGCTCGGTGCATCGACAAATCGGGTTCGCGCCTACGCCAGCGGGCTGGATCTGGCTCTGGACAACAGCGAACTCACCTCCTTCTATACCCGCATGGCCCAGCAGGGGATCCAGGGCGGCAAGCTCAAAGTCGGCGTCGATCTGGAATCAGACGAGCACCGGCTTGGCTTGATGAGAGATGCTCTCGCAACGTCAGGCAAGCGACCGGAGCTCATGATCGATTCCAACGAGTACTGGTCGCCGAAGCAGGCAATCCGGCACATTACACACCTCGAGAAGACATTCGATATCACCTGGGCGGAAGAACCAGCTCGGCGCTGGGACGTGCGCGGTCTGCGACAGGTATCGCAGTCGATCAACGCTGCCGTTGCGACCGGTGAGAATCTCGATCTGCTGCCAGAATTCACACCACTACTCGTCAACGGGGCGGCCGACATCATCAATCTTGGCCAGGGCTCAGGTGGAATCACCGGGATGTTGCAGATAGCGGATCTCGCGTACGCTTTCGATCGTCCGGTCACGCTAATGAACTGCCCCGGCAACTTCATGGCGCCAGTCGCGGCCTGCTTACCGAATCACATTGGCATGGAAGTGGTCGATGCCGGGCGTGATGTCTGTTTCACGGTCGATAACGACATCAAGGACGGCTGGATTGTCCTTGGGGATTCGCCCGGCAACGGGATCGAAGTCGACGAACAGAAACTGGCTGTGGTCGAGGTCGAGCAGTACTCGCCGGGAACCAAAGTTGGCTCATGGGGACGCCGGGCGGGCGCCGGAATGTACGAAGTCCCGAGCGATTGATCGTGCCTTTCAGGCATACTCATTGCGCGTTTTCCGGTGTTAGTGCATCGCTCTGCCCGACACGCGCATTCATGCACGTTTGTTGACCATGAGTCGAAAGAGCAACTGTGATTCTGGAACTGCCAGTAACGCTCGGTGATCGCTACGAAGTCAGCCGGTATCTTGGAGCTGGCTCGTTCGCCGAAACCTACGCTGCCCTGGATACCGAAACCGGGCAGGATGTCGCCGTCAAACTCCTGCGTTCGACCTACGTCAACGATCAGGAAACACTAACCAGGTTCGAACGCGAAGCGCAGGCGACCAGCGAGATCATCCATCCGAATGTCGTCCGCACGCTGGACTACAGCATGGACGGCCCCAACCCGTTCCTGGTCATGGAGTACGTTTCGGGGCCAAATCTCAAAACGCTGCTGTTCCAGAATGGATCGTTCAGTCCCGAGCAGTCAGTCACGTATACGGTGCAGATCCTGGCCGGACTGGATGCAATCCATCAGCTCGGACTGGTTCACCGGGACATCAAACCGCATAACATCCTGACTGATCCCGAACTGGGCGCGCGCCTCTCTGATTTCGGCATTGCCAGAGCGCTCGATCAGACCGGCCTGACGCGAACCGGCACCGCACTCGGAACGGCCACCTACATGGCGCCCGAACAGGCGACCGGCAAGGGAGTCACCCCGGCCACGGACCTCTACGCTGTCGGCGTCATGATGTTCGAGATGCTAACCGGCGAGACTCCGTTCAAGGGCAACGACCCGCTGGAAGTCCTGTACCAGCAAGTGCATCAGGCACCGCCTTCGCTACGTGAATTCAATTCGGAAATACCGGAATGGCTGGAGCGAATCTCGCTTCGCGCGATGGCAAAAGAGCCGACGGATCGATTCGATTCGGCAAATGCGATGATCCAGGCGCTCAATAGTGGCAGCGTCAGCGGCAGCGAAGACGACACCCGCGCCATGGATCCCGCGCTGCTGGCAGCACAGGCAGCAACGCGGGCGATGCCGGCAACGCAGCCCCGCGCTCCGAAAGAGCGTCGTAATCTGCGAGCGGTTCCACCTGCCGCTGCTGCCCCGCCACCGTCTCGCCCGGCCGAGCGGCCAAAGCGAGGATCCTGGTACCGTACCCCGGTTTTCATCCTGCTGGCACTCGTCCTGATGGGCGCGGCGCTCGCCGGTCTGTATGCGATCGGCACCGGCGACAGTCCGGAAGAGGACGAGCCCGGTACGGTCATCGACGAGCCTGCTGATGACGAACCTGTGATTGAAGAAGACGAGCCTGTCGAACCAGAAGCACCACCTGAAGAAGAGCAGCCAGCGGAGCCCGATCCACCTGCTGATGACCCGGCACCCGAGCCTGAAGACGAACCGGCTCCCGAGGAAGAGCAGCCTGCTACCGGCGACGAAGCAATGGAGGACGAGAACGAGCAACAGGAATCCGACCAGGGACAGGGGCAATTCCAGGAGAACCCCGGTCAGGGCGATAGTCCACCCGGCCACGACGATGAACCACCGGGTCAGACCGACGATTGATCAGTCGGTTAGCAGGAGTTACTGATCGACTGGCCGCACCTGGATCTCGTACATCACCGGCCAGAGCTTGCCGGTCACGAACAATCGATCGTTCTCGGAGTCCTTGGCGATGCCGTTTAGCACATCAACCCGGTGTTCGCCCCGATCTTCATCCCGAAGCAAACCCGTCATGTCGATGCGACGAGTAACAAATCCAGTCTCGGGATCGATGACGACTATCAGGTCGTCGAGCCAGATGTTCGCCCAGATCTCGCCGTTGATGTACTCGAGCTCATTGAGCATCTCCACCGGACCCCGGTCATCATAGACGTCAACTGAATCCAGCTCGGCAAAAGTCTGGAAGTCCCGGAAGGAGAGCGTGTTGGATCCATCGGACATGATCAGTCGTTCGCCATCATTCGCCAGCCCCCAGCCTTCACCCTCGTAGAAAAACTGCATGACCGGTTCGAACGTTTCGCGGTCGTAGACGAAGCCGATTTCAGACTGCCAGGTGAGTTGATAGATGTGGCTGTCGTGGACAGTCAGACCTTCGCCGAAGAGGTCGTCGTCTAGCTCGCGAATCTGGAGCACTTCTCCCGTTTCCAGATCGACCCGGCGCAGATCCGACTCGCCGTGTAGGCCGGTGCTTTCGTAGAGGTACCCGTCGCGATACTCGAGCCCCTGCGTAAACGCCCGTCGATCATGCGGGAATGTGTTGATGATCTCGTAGGTATAGTCGGACGTCTCTGGGGCCGGAGTCGGCGTAGGCGTTGGTTCCGGGGTCGGCGTCGGTTCAGGCGTTGGTGTTGGCTCGGGAGTCGGCGTTGGAGTCGGTTCCGGTGTTGCCGTCGGCGTTGGTTCAGGAGTCGGCGTCGGGTCCTCACTGGCCAGTGGACCACAGGAAGCCAGCAGAGCGATCGCTATCGCCAGCAGAATCGCTACTCTGAATGGTGTTGCCAGCGTTGGCTTCACGCCAGACTCCCGCTACTTCGACATCATTGATTCACGGTGATTGCGACATAAACATGCCACCCGCGTTTAAAGCGTTCAACAAACCGACTGGTTACGGTAGGCTGTCGCCAGTGAATACCGATGGGAAAATGGGAAGGCCGAAAGAATGGAATTTGAAGACGTCGTTCGCAAACGACGAATGGTCAGGCATTTCAAGACCGATCCAGTCGATCCGGATGCCATCGAGCGCATTATCGATCTCGCCCGGCGCGCTCCGAGCGCCGGCAACACGCAAGGGCAATCTCTGGTCGTCGTGACGGATCCGGACACCCGCAAGGCGGTCGGCGAGATTTGCGGCGAACGTGAGTACGCCAGCCGCTTCAAGCATCACTGGATCTCGGAGGCGCCAGTTCAGATCATCCCCTGCACCAGCGAGAAGGCCTACAAGGATCGCTACTCCGAACCGGACAAACTGAATCCGGATGGCAGCGTAATCGAATGGCCGGTTCCGTACTGGCACATGGACGTCGGCTGCACGGTTCAGACGATTCTGCTGGCTGTTGTAGACGAGGGTCTCGCCGCCGGGTACACCGGAACGCATCGCCTGCAGGATCTGAAGGATCTGCTCGGCATCCCGGACGAAGTGACCCCGGTCGGCGTGATCCCGATCGGACATCCGGATCAGGACGTGAAGTCGCCGTCGCTCAAGCGAGGACGTAAACCACTGGAAGAGTTTGCCCGACGAGAGCACTGGTAGTAATGGAAATCACGGATTGATCTCCAGGTCGTTTCGGGACTTACCCTGGAGTGACCTCGGCCCCCAGATCACCAGAATGACGACCACGAAAAGCAGGAGAATGGCGGATCCGAGTATCGATTCCGTTCCCTGCAGGTCAACCGTCTCGGCGGTGGCATTGGTGAGTGCGTGAACGATGACGATAGCCGCGATACTCCGGTTCGTGTTGTTGTAGAGCCACGTCAGTACCACTGAATACACAAGGACGTCGAAGAAGAACATCCAGAAATCGAGGCCCAGTAATCCCAGCCCATGGTGATAGGTGTCTTCGATGAAAAAGGATGGCAGATGCCAGAGTCCCCAGAAGAAACCGAGGATAAGACTCGCAATCAGTGCATTCCACCTGAGTTGAAGCCGATCGAGCATGTAGCCGCGCCAGCCGGGTTCCTCGGCAAGTCCTGCCACAATCCCTACGCTGAAGACAGCCATCGCGGTCCCGCCGGCAGGAATTCCGACGTCTGCAATGTTTCCCCCGAGCAGCTTGGCGAGTCCCTGAGGGATAACCGCTGCCGCAACCATTCCGATGATCCAGATCGGCGGTATGCGACGTACGTCCACGATCCTGAACAGAAACGCAGACATGCGCTCTCGCGATTGTCCATTCCCGACGAGAATCAACGCCGCGATCAGTGGGCCGAAGACTCCGAGGATATACAGAACGATGCCGCCAGTATCCGCAAACGTGAGCCCGAACAACGCCGCGATGATCGCGACGCCCCAGGTCCAGCCGAACGCAATCAAGAGGAACAACAGGATTTGCCGCATGGCGCGTCGCTGCCGTTGCTCGGGTGAACCGTTGCCGGATCTGTGCTCCATGAATACCCCTGACACTGTTTGACACGCGAAACAGACTCAGATCAGCGCGAGATTACTCTATGTCCGCCGTCGTATCAGCTACGTGCGCTTCTCCCGAGAGCGTGTGACACGTGCGTGACACGTTTTGGCAGTCGCTAACTACAACCGTCTCCTTTTCCGGCGCCTCCAGTGATGCGACAATCCGCGCAAGTGATTGATAATCAGGAAGAGCGGAGCAGGTAATGGAAAGCACGAGAGTGGTTTGGGACCAGACCGACGGCGTCGGTGTAATCACGCTCAACCGGCCGGACCGCCTGAACGCGCTGGATTCGACGACCATCGATGAACTCAACCGGGTGGCCGAGCACGCCTGGAACGATCCATCCGTGCGGTGCTTGCTCATCACCGGGGCCGGACGTGGATTCTGCTCCGGAGCGGACGTCAAGGAGTGGTCCTCGGCTGGTGACGGCCGCATGCACGAGGATAACTGGGTGCTCAAGATGCACCGGTTGATGACCCGGCTCTACCGAATGCCGAAGCCGGTCATCGCTGCCGTCAACGGCGTCGCGGTTGGAGCAGGTTTCGACCTTGCGCTCGTCGCAGACCTGCGGATTGCCTCAGCAAACGCCCGGTTTGCAATGGCTTATGTCAACGTCGGCTTCTGCCCGGATGCTGGCGGTTCCTACTTGCTTCCTCGTTTGATCGGTTCGGCTCGGGCATCGGAACTCATTTTCACCGGTCGCATCATCGATGCACCTGACGCCAACGCACTGGGACTACTCAACGCGATGGTCGAACCAGATGACATGATGGATGCCGCGATGGAATGGGCAACCAGACTGGCACATGGTCCGACTGTCGCGATCGGTCTCGCCAAGGAGAACATCCGGCAAAACCTGCACTTGAGCTTCGAGGATGCCTTACGCAACGAACGCCGAGCCGGAGAGGTCTGCGCGGCAACCGACGATCATCGAGAAGGCCTCGCGGCAATCTCGGAAAAGCGAAGTCCGGAGTTCACGGGACGGTGATCGCCGCCCCGTGTCAGATCAGCGATTGTCGACCGTGATTACACCGCGTTTCATCGCCAGCCAGCGTTGCGGGCGCTCGATCACTGCTTCAACGTGGGTCTCGCCGTCAACCAGGACGAGGTCGGCCCACTTGCCCTGCTCAAGCCCGTAGTCATCAGCACCCATGACCTGAGCGGAACGATTCGTGACGATGTCCAGAACCATCTCGATCTGATCGTCTCGCCGGAAGTTGTTGCGATACGCCAGCAGGAACGATCGCAGTAGCATGTCCGGCATGTTCAACGGGCCCCAGGCATCGCGGATCCCGTCGTTTCCAGAACACATTCTGACGCCCGCCCGGTAGAGCCGTTCGACGGGCGGAACGGTCCCGGTACCGCTGGGACCATGGCTCATGATTGCGATGTCATTCTCAAGAAGCAGGTCGATCAGTCTTTGCAGGTAATCCTCATCAACGCCGCCCAGACAGAACGCGTGGCTGATGGTCACCCGGCCCTGCCAGCCAAGTGCTCTGGTCCGGTCAGCAATCAGTTCCACCGAGAGCGCACCGAGCACACCCGGTTCATGCAGATGAATATCGACATCGACGTCGTACTTCTCCGCCATCCGGAAGATCTCGTCCAGGTGAGCCGCTGGATCACGGTCGATCGTTGATGGGTCGAGTCCACCGACCAGATCCGCTCCATTCTGCAGCGCGGACTCCATCAGGTCGACTGTTCCCGGCCGGACCAGCATCCCGCTCTGTGGAAACGCTACGATCTGGACCTCAAGCTCGTCCCGGAAGTCCTCGCGCGTCTTCAAAAGTCCTTCGAACGCGGAGAGGCCGATGTCGGTATCAATGTCCACGAAGCTCCGAATATGCGTGGTTCCGTAGCTGATATAGCG
>SLMJ01000257.1 GCA_007133615.1 Thermomicrobiaceae bacterium
AGCGACGCTCGCGAATTCGCCGCAACCACACGGCTACACACCTTCTGCACGCCGCGCTGCGGGAAACACTCGGTGAGCACGCCCAGCAGGCGGGATCTCTTGTTGCCCCGGATCGCTTGCGGTTCGATTTCACCAATCTGGAACCTGTCGGCGCCGAACGAATGCGCCAGATTCAACAAATGGTCTCGCAGCAGATCCTTCGCGACTGCGAGGTCACGTCGGATGTTACGACCTATGAGGACGCGATCGAACGCGGTGCAATGGCGCTCTTCGGCGAGAAATATGGGGATGAAGTCCGGATGATCTCGATCAATGAGTATAGTCGGGAGCTCTGTGGCGGAACCCACGTGAAACGGACCGGCGAGATCGGACCGTTCGTCATTACCGAAGAAGCCAGCGTCGCAAGCGGGGTCCGCCGCATTGAAGCGATCACCGGTGAAGCCGCCATTGAACACCTCCTGGAAATGCAGGAGACGGTCGGAACGCTCGAGCGCACGCTCCACGTTCAGGAAGATGAACTCGTTGAACAGACCGTCGCGCTGCAGCAGCGCATACGGGAGTACGAGCGGGAGATCGAGCGGCTTCGGGTGCAGATGGCGAGCGGCCAGATCGAATCGATCATTGGAAATGCCACCGAAGTGGACGGGGTTCAGGTCGTCGCGGCCGTTGTCGACGCCTCCTCCCGGGACGTCATGCTACAGCTTGCCGACCGGTGCCGGGACAAGCTCGGTTCGGGAGTGATCGTTCTTGGAGCCGAGATCGATGACAAGCCCGCACTGCTGGCGGTTGTCACAAAGGATCTGACTGACCGGGGACCGCACGCCGGGAAACTAATCGGAATCATTGCCGAACACGTTGGCGGCAAAGGCGGCGGACGCCCGGAGATGGCCCAGGGTGGCGGAACAGACGTTCGCGGCCTGCAAGCGGCAATCGACCAGGCACCGTCTATCGTTGCCGAGCAACTTTCCGGATAGCGAATCCGGATCATAACGCCCGTCGCATCTGCGACTAGTCGGAGTCAACGTCATGGCCGAGCATCAAACGATTCATTACGAACTGGCCCGCTCTGTTGACCTGCGTCAGCTGGTCAACGACCTGCCAGAGGTCGAGGCATCCACAGTTGTCGTGGCCTTTGACGAATCTCTCGGCTGGACGGCAACAGATCTGGAACTCTCCCGACTCGTTGCGGCGGCGCGCAATGCCGGAAAACGGTTGATCGCAGAGCACGGCGCGAACGCGACCGCGAACAGGGCCGTCCTGCTCGGTTTCAATGACTCAGCCGTAGTCAGCGACGAACCAGCGGCACCAATTCAACAGCAGGACACACGCTCGATCACAACCTCTGATCAACCGACAAGAGCGATCTGGACCGGAAGCGGCAATGAAGATGACACCAGCGTCATTCAGCCAGCAGACCGGTTCAGCTCGACTGCCAACCTGGCTACCTACCGTCCGGCTGAAAACACCGTCGCAGGAAGCTGGAGCGCAGAACGCTCCGAGTCAGCAGCCGATGAGACGAAGGCGGCACCGCTGGTTACTCCCGTTTCCCGAAGCTCGACGGTTGTTTCGAAGCAGGTTGCCACTACCTCGGGAAGTCAGCGTTCGCGGGCCAGTGTGGCGGCCATCGGGCGCGCACTGAACTCAACGGAAATCGGACGTGCTTCTGCGGAAGCCCCCAAAGAAGAACCGGCAGTCGTTGAACCAACTCCAACGCGTACTAATGGCCGCCGTCGGAATGCCAAAATCGCCGCCGCAGTAATCGCACCACTCGTGGTCATCGGGGTCGTAGCTGCGCTTGCGGTCTACATGCTTCCGAATGCCACGGTCACGCTGGTACCGCGAGAGGACTCCGTTTCCTCAACGCTGACCTACGGGGTGGCGACGGCAAACTCCAGTTTCGACATTGAACTTGATCCGGCACCGCTCAGCTCGACCTCGACTGCCGAGACGACGCGCGAAGCGACCGGTGAGCGGTTCGAACCGGTTGGAACGGCCACCGGGACGGTTCAGATAACCAACCCGCTCACGCATGAGGTCACTATCCCTGCTGGAACCGAGCTTCCGGCAGCAAATGGCGTCACCTACTACACCGCTGATGACGTTCGGCTTAGCGCTGCTGATCCGTACGGTTCGATGACGTTTGGTTCGGGCACCGTTGGTGTCTATGCCGGCATAATTGGGCCTGATGGAAACATCGAAGCAGGTTCATTAACGGGACAGCTCGGAAACGAAATGTTCTATACCAACCCGGAAGCGATCGGCGGGGGCCGTATGGAACGGTATTCAGTTATTACCGGTGACGACATTACTGCGGCACGCGAAGAAGTCGCAAACCAGCTCGTCTCAATCGCCCGGGAAGAGTTCGAATCGCAGGTTCCGGAAGGGCACGAGATCGTTCCCGGCACATTGGAGATCAGTGATCCGGAAATCCAGGTCGACCCGTCTGAATCGCAGGACGGCCAGGAAGTGACGGCAAACGGCGAGATCACAGTTCGAGCCGAGATCTATGATCCTGACGAACTCCACGAGGTCGCCAGCAGCGAGGCAGATCGACAGCTCGTTCGCCACGGCGGAAGTGAACGCATTCTTCTGGCAGAAACTGTCGATCTTAAGGAACCAACCGAGCTCGATGGCGATATACCCGGGTTCGAGATCAATGTCCAGGCCGTTGCCCGCACCGTCATCAGTGAAGGCGAGCGCCAGCAACTGATCGATCAACTCGTCGGGTTGAGTCGAGAAGAGGCCGAAGCGCTACTCGACGAACATCCGAAGGTCGATCGATATCAAATCGAGATCGAACCAGACTGGTTGCCTGATCGATTGCCCGAGTTCGCCAACAATATCTCGATACAGGTAAGTAGCAGTGAGCCAACAGCTTCACGGTAGACGAGTCGCACTCGATGTTGGGGGCCGGAGAATCGGCCTGGCGGTCAGTGACGAACTCGGGATGGTCGCGAGTCCGGTGCGAACCGTGGATATCAAGCGGGAACGCCTTGAGGGCCTGATCCAGGCAATCAATCAATACGAGCCGGTTGAAATCATTATTGGAATGCCAACCGGGATGAGCGGTTACGAGGGCCCTCAAGCCAACGAGACCAGAGCGTTCGCCGGACGACTGGCTGAGCACATTGACGTGCCGATCACCTACTGGGACGAGCGCCTGACCACGTTCGCCGCCGATCAGGCTTTGACAGAATCGGGCTATCGGACGAAACGGCGCAAAGAAATGGTCGATGCTGTCGCGGCATCACTCATTCTCCAGAGCTACCTCGATTCATTCCGTTGACGCCCTGTTCGTATGCCAACTATAATGCGAACGCGGAACGCCCGTGAACGTGGGGAGAAAGAGGCCTGAATGAAACTGATTGTTGCGGTCGTGCAGAACGACGATGCCGACAATGTGATTGATGCCCTGCTCGAGTACGAGTTCCGGGCAACCCGCCTGGCGAGTACCGGCGGATTTCTTCGACGCGGCAACACGACCATTATGATCGGTGTGCCGGATGAACAGGTCGATCAGGTCATGGATCTGATTCGCGAGCGCGCCCATGCCCGTGCCCAGCAAGAGCAGGCGGGCGAGGTTCAGACTGCCGCGGCAACCGTGTTCGTGTTGGATCTCGAGGATTATCAGCGCCTCTGATACCGATTACGTCAACTCTCCACCGACGGGTTCACGCAGACCGCTCCTGACCGCCGGGCGGCGCATGCAAAGGCCTCACGGTGACTCCTGAAAACCAGTCAAAACGGTGGATACACGGTCGGCGACATTACGTTGTCGACCGTATTGCCTGTGTTGTCGCAATTGCGCTGGCAGTTCCGACCGGATGGTGGCTGGTTGAGGAACTGATCGCGCCAGAATCTCCGTTCTGGCTCGCCGCTGCCGCAGTGGCTGCACCTGTACTGATCCTGGTTTTCGCTACCTCTACTGAGTTTCTCCGCTTTCGAATTGCGAACCGGCAAGCACTCGGGCCGTTCCGTCGGTTGGTTGGCCCGCTGGGAAGCGTCGGTAGTACGTTCGTGATCCGGGATACGGCTGGCACTGAACTGCGCCGTGAGGTTGCAATTGTCGGCGTTCAGTTATTGTTTGGCGCGGTACTCCTTACTCCGGCATTGATTGCCGGAAACACCCTTGACGAGCTGACTCCGTGGATGATCCCTGGAATCGTTGCCGTCGGGTTCGCGCTCGTCAATACGGTGCCGGCACTCCCGATGAGCGGCGGGCACATGCTTCGAGCGATCTTCTGGTTCCTGCACGACGACCAGACAATCGGAACCCGAGCAGCGTTTCTCTACAGCCAGCTTGTGGCCTCGGCATCGTTCGGATTCGGCGGGTTTTTCCTGATCTGGCGCCCCTCACTTCTCATCCCGGCGCTCTGGTGTTTGCTGATTGGAGTGCTGACGCTCCGCGCCTCGCGACACGAGGTTCGCCGAGCGCTAATCATCGAGCGTGCCAGCACTATTCGAGCGGCCGACGCGCTGGCAGGTCTCAACCCGACAATCAGAGCGTCGGCACCAATGACGGAGGCGATCGATATTCTCCTGGAGCAACATGCAAACGGACCAGCCCTCGTACGTGATCGAAACGTCTACATCGGGATGCTTACGCTGGAACGGGCTCGTTCTATTCCACGTCGCGAATGGAACACCCGGGAAGCCCGCGAACTCGTCACCCCGTTCGATCAATTGTCCGACAGCTTGCCCGGGGAGGATCTCCTCGGCGTGCTGCAACGCCTTGATCAGAGCGAACCTTCCGCTGTCATCGTCCGGGAAACGAGCGGCGCGATCGTGGGACTGGTCGATCATTCGATGGACGCTCGTCGACTGATGCGTCGTGGACTGGGGCGTACGATCAGCGGTACCGTGCCCGTCAACGCAAACCGCGATGACAGGCAGAATTCATGATAAGATCAGAAATGTGTTTCATCCTTTGAGCGAATAGAGATTGAGGCTTCAGGAGGCGTTACTATTACCAGTACCTACCCAACGCAGTCACCACGAGAGCGCGCTATTCTCATTGCCGTTGACTGGCAAAACGACGGCTGGGATATCACCTCGGCACTTGAGGAGCTGGAACTCCTTGCGCAGACGGCTGATATCGACGTCGTCGGAAAACTCTATCAGCGACTGAAACACCCGAATCAGACCCATTACCTTGGTTCCGGCAAACTAGAGGAACTTCAGGCGCTCAAGGAAGAGCTGGAGTTCTCGCTTATCCTCGTTAATGACGAACTGACCCCGTCTCAGCTGCGAAACCTCGAACGCATCATGGACGTGCGCGTTCTTGATCGCACCGCGCTGATCCTGGACATCTTTGCTCAGCACGCTCGAACGTCTGAAGGACGCCTTCAGGTCGAGCTGGCTCAGCTTGAATACCGTCTCCCCCGTCTTACCCGAATGTGGACGCACCTCTCTCGTCAGGGAGTCGGTGGCGCCGGTCTTCGTGGCCCCGGTGAAACCCAGCTGGAGGTTGACCGGCGAGAATCGCACCGGCGGATCACCTGGATCAAACAGCAACTCGCAGAGGTCCACCGGCATCGACAGCTCTATCGCGACAAGCGCAAGCAGACCCGTGTCCCGGTCGTAGCGCTCGTTGGATATACCAACGCCGGGAAGTCGACTCTTCTCAATCGACTGGCCGACTCGGATGTGATCGCCCGGGATGAACTCTTCGCCACTCTGGACCCAACCACCAGACGTGTACCGCTTCCCGGCTCCCAAACGATCCTGATGACGGACACAGTCGGGTTCATCAATAACCTGCCCACCCAGCTGATTGCTGCGTTCCGGGCAACGCTTGAAGAAGTGCTGGAAGCCTCATTGCTCGTGCATGTGCTGGACGTCACCCATCCGAACGCGTTCCAGCAAGCGCAGACAGTGCATTCTATTATCGAAGATCTCGGCGCGGATGAGTTGCCAATGATCACGGCGCTGAACAAGGTTGACCGGCTGGGAGATCACATCTCTCCCGAGCAACTCAAAGAAGATATGGGGCTCTCCGACAACTACGTTCCCATCTCCGCCCACCAGGGAATCGGGCTCGATCTGCTAACTGGTCAGATTGCCGAGGTCCTGGCCGATCAGGGCGCCTTCGTAGACCTGCAGGTGCTCGTGCCGTACACTGAGGCGCAGTTGGTCGACCTCTTCCATCGGAGAGGTCACGTAGAAGAGGCCAGCTATCGGGAAGATGGGACACTGCTCACCGGGCGCATTCCCCGCAACCTGGCGGCGTATTTCGAACCGTATCGAACCGAAACATCAGTACGCCAGTCTGTCTAGTACTATGGTCGCGTTCAGCGCACCCCGTACGAACGTCCCCTACAGACGGCGGGAACCGCTGACTATAATAAACGCTGTGTAGCGAATGCATCTGGAGCGAAGGAGCGGTGATGTCAGTTGCGTTGGGATCCGCGCTGAATGAACTCAAGGAGTCCGCAGGACTCGAACTCGCCTCGGTCGTAAGCCATGACGGTCTGATGATCGAATCGGCTCACAACGAGGAGATCGACGCAGAGGCCGTTGCCACGGTGGCAGCAAGCGGGCTGCTGATGATGGATTCACTCGGCCGCGAACTCCAGCAGGGACCCGCCCGGGATGTCATCCTGGAATACGAAAACAACCTCGTCATTCTGTCGCCGCTCAATGAGGATCTGCTACTGGTCACGGTTGGATCAGGCAACAGCAACCTCGGCAGAGTGCGACTGCTCATTCGCCGGTCCCTGGACAAACTCAATCACGCAGTTCAGCAGACGTAGGACGGTACGTTGAGTCAGCAGAAACCTTCCGGGTTCACCTACCAGCAAGCAGGTGTGGATAACACCAGCGCCGGCCGCGCCAAGGACCGGATCGGCGAGATGGTTCGCCAAACTTATACGGCGGATGTTCTCGGCGATTTCGGCCATTTCGGCGGCATGTTCCGATCACCCGGAGGTGGTTCCGAGATTCTGGTTTCCAGCGCCGACAGCGTCGGCACAAAGGTGCTGCTGGCGGTCCATGCCGACCGGCACGACGGAATCGGTATCGATCTCGTGAACCATAGCGTCAATGACATTCTCTGCTGTGGCGCCCGTCCACTTTTCTTCCTTGATTACTTCGCCACCTCCTCGCTGGAGGAATCCGTTCTGGGAGATATCGTTGCCGGAATGGCAACGGCCTGCCAGGATGCGGGGTGCGCCTTGATCGGCGGCGAAACTGCGCAGCTCCCGGGGATCTATCAGGAAAACACCTACGATCTGGCTGGGTTCATCGTCGGGACCGTCGATGAGCAGTCGATCATTGATGGATCAGCGATAAGACCGGGGCACGCGCTCGTTGGATTGAAGAGCAACGGGCTGCACACCAACGGTTACTCGCTGGCTCGAGCAGTCTTCGGGCTGACCGAAGGTGATCCGGGCACATTGCGAGAGCGGCTGGATGCACATTACCCGGAACTCGGAGAATCGCTCGGTGAAGCGCTTCTGCGCCCACATCGTTCGTATCTGTCGATGGCAACCCGATACATCGAGCAAGGAATCGTCGCCGGGATGGCACACATCACTGGCGGTGGAATCCCTGGCAACCTGGAGCGAATCATTCCCGATGACTGCACTGCCACGGTCGACACAGAGAGCTGGAGGCCAATCCCGCTGTTCGAACTGATTCGCGAGCACGGCCAGGTCGAGCCAGCCGAGATGTTCGACGTCTTCAACATGGGAATCGGGTTCATCCTCGTTGTTGACGAAGCCGCGGCAGAGCAAATCGTCGAGCAGGAAGAAGACGCGGTACTGATCGGAACCGTCACCGCGTCGGATGTATCCGAGGATCGCGTGAAACTCGTGGGACCTGGCTTCGAATAGGCCACGGCACC
>SLMJ01000254.1 GCA_007133615.1 Thermomicrobiaceae bacterium
CGCTATGTATTGCAATGCTTAGCGCACTGCTTTCAGTCAGGCTTGGCAGAATGCCTATGAGTTTCCGAGACTCTTGATCTGGAGCAGATATAGGTTCATGGGAGCAAGCAATTTCAAGTAAGTCACTGTCTAACAGGAAGTAGTCCTCTGGTGTCACTTCAGGCACTCTAACAACAGTGAATTGTGTTCCTCTGGAAGTTGAGCGCCCTAATCGCAGAACCATACAGTGGTTACGACGAAGCTCGCCATCGAGTTTCGACAGTGAGTCTACTGATATGCTGCTGGCTGTAGAGGGTTGGCGCATACCAATGTTATCGACGTATTCTATAAACGAGGTCGGTCCAAAATGGTCAGGGCCCTCAGCCTTTAACGATGAAATCGCGTCGTTGAAAATAGACCCCATCTTCACCTCTTACCTGGCAACATTTCGTCACACCAATTATCCCGCACGCACTGATTTCGGTGTCAGCTTCAGGCGCCCGCGAGTTGAGCGAGCTCCCGCTCTCCAGCCGGAGTCTCCGCTTGCCAGGGAACGATCCACATGCGATCGGCGAGTTCCTGGCTCACCCGTTCCAGCTCGGCCCGTTCGAGCCGGGCCCGGGCAAGGAGCGTTGGATGACGGGTACCGCTGAGGTGATACGTCTGATTCATGATCCAGCCATACGGGTTGATATCTGCTCGCCGGAGATCGGCTTGCAGCCGTTCCGCCTCCAGTACCGGCGTACCCTCTGCCAGCGACACGATCAGCACCCGGGTGAATTCCGGATCCTGCAGGCGCATCAGCGGGGTGATCATCCGTCCCTGGACAGTTCCGGAGGTCCGCATCATCTCCTGATGATAGGCGCCGGTTGTGTCAAGCAGCAGTAATGTGTGACCGGTTGGAGCGGTATCCAGAACCACGAACTTGTTCCGGGCCATCGAGAGCGACCGGGAAAACGCCCGGAAGACCGCAATCTCCTCGGTGCAGGGCGAATTGAGATCCTCCTCGAGCAGGGCGCGCTGCTCATCGTCGATGTCTCCGGCTCTCCGGATGACGTCTGCCCGGTATTTCTCGACCTCGACCCGAGGATCGATATGCGCGACATCCAGATTCTCCGGAATATCGCCCTCAAGCGTATCGGCCAGGTGTGATGCCGGGTCTGTGGTAGTGAGATGGACTGGATGCCCGCGTTTTGCAAGTCCGACGGCAACCGCGGCGGCCATGGTCGTCTTTCCAACGCCGCCCTTGCCCATCAGCATGACTGCGCCGGGACCCCATGTCTCAAGGTCGTCGATCAACCCGGAGAGATGCGGGAAATCGCTTTTGGTGTCTTCGCCAAACAGCTGGTCCCCTGCAGCCTCGACTGGTTCGAATGCAGTGCCACTGGCGATAGCCCGCAGGGATTCGATTCCTCGCAGGTCACGCGCGATGACCGGGATCTCGGTTCGTGGCAATGAACGAAGCGATTCCGGCATGGCGTCGATCGCCAGTCGCTGGCGATAGCGGATTGCGTCAGCCACGTCGTCATCTATGGGGCTGTCATCCAGTCGACCGTTCAAAACGAGATGCTGATTGCGGATACCGATACCCTGAAGCTCCTGACTCGCCCGGGCAGCTTCCCGGATTGCCGTAAGTTCCGGCCTGGAGACCAGAATGAGCGTTGTCTGATCAGCATCGGCGAGCGAATCAACGGTATCGCTGTAGCGTTTGCGGTTCTCATCCAACCCGGCCAACGGCCCGAGGCAACTCGCGCCCTGCGGGCTTTCCTCGATATATGAGCTCCAGGCAGACGGCAGGCTCATCAGACGCAACGTGTGCCCGGTCGGCGCGGTGTCAAAAACGATGTGGTCATAGTCTTCGTCCCGGGTCGGGCCGGAGACGAGTCTGGTGAATTCATCGAACGCGGCGATCTCGACGGTACAGGCGCCCGACATCTGCTCTTCCAGACCCCGGAGTTCATCCTCTGGTAGCACGTCACGATATGGATCGATGACCCGTGACCGGTAGTCTTCCGCAGCTGCTTCGGGATCGATGTTCAGCAGGAACAGTCCGGGAACATCCGGCGCCTGGATCGGGACCTGTCCGATATCGCTGCCGAATATGTCTCCAAGGTTCGAGGCGGGGTCCGTACTGACGAGCAGGACGCGCTTTCCTGAATCGGCCAGATGAACGCTGATCGTGCTCGCGACCGTCGTCTTACCGACTCCACCCTTCCCGGTGAAGAAGAGGTAGCGGGTATTCCACTGGTTCCAGTTGATTCTGATTGCGGATGGCATATGAAATCCTGTCCGTTCGGGCACGTAATCAGTTCGCTCGTACAATCATAACGTATTTTTGCGAAATAAGAGGCAATAGAGGCTCGACCGGGGAGTGAAATGAAAATGATCCCCTCATCCGTCTGGACGAGGGGTTATGTGGTCAAGAGTCCGGGCGTTGTCGGAGGCTACCTGTGTCGTTACTGTCCATCCGCTCGACGAGATGGTCGAGCTGGCGGTTCAGCTTGCGGAGCGTTGCTGCGGTGAGTATCCGGGCTTGTTCCAGCGATTGCTCGCTGGCGCGACGGGTTGCGCGAAGCGTTTCGGTGCGATCATCATGAGTTGCATCGGATACATCCCGAATTGCCTGATCGACTCGATCAGCGGCAACGCGAAGGTCGTCTCGAAGTCCCTGCAATGTATGTGTCGCGTTTGCCTCGTTGCCGGTAGCTGTCCAGCTTTGCTGAAGCGAAACCGCCAGCCGTGTACAGAGCCCTTGCAGCTGAATTCCGACCTCGTGCCACGCTGCGTTGAGTTCATCGTTTTCTGAACTTCCGTTGGGAACCTGGATACAGGTTGGTTCGCAGGTATGTTGACGATCCATGTCTCACCATCTTCGTGTGCGACCACGTCACCGCTGACGTGGGCGAATACTCGTCTATGCGGGCGCTGTGGTGTTTCGGGGAGCTGAGTTCTCGCGCCCAACAACGTCTGATTTGATAGTACCCATGCCGGGTACCAGATGCACGCTTTTTCACGGTATTGGAACGCGGAGATGAGGGACTGTTTTACTCCAGTAACGACCGCACCTGAGGGACGACTTCTTCCGCGTATAGTCGGATCGTGCGCTGGATGCGCTCGGGTTCGAGGCCGGTGAGATATGGGTTTGCGAGGAAGACATTCAGACCGAGCGTCTGGCTGGTCCCGGCGAGTTTTCTGGCGCAGGTTGCGGGACTTCCTCCGATAACAACGTCGTTTTCCAGCAAATCGTCCAGTTGCTTTTCGGCATCGACGCGGTCCGGAAGGTCGTCTGAATCAACTGAAGGAATCTCACGCGGTCCTGCGGCAAATGCTCGTCCGATCTTCTCCAGATCGTGGATCATTTCGTCACGCGCCTGCTCGTCGGACTCCGCCACGTAGAGATGCCGCATCAGCGCGAGGTACGGTCGGCGGTGAGGCTCTTTCTTCTCTTCTCTCTTCTGCTCGTGGAACGCCGTTGCGGGGTTGATGAGTTGATCATCAGGCTGAAATCCGATGGCCAGCGAGACCAGATTTCTGGCGCACCATGTCGCCGCACGCGGATCGTTGCCAGCGTACCAGAGCGGTGGGTGCGGCAGCTGAATCGGCACGTCCACACGGACGTTCTTATAGCGGAATGCTGTGCCGGGATAGTCGAATGACTGGCCCTGCCATGCCTTGCGCATGATGACGAGTGACTCGACCATCAGCGGGTGCCGGATGTTGGGGTCGACCCCGATCGCCACAAGTTCCTCCGGGCGATGTCCGAGCCCGACGCCGACCTCGACGCGACCGCCGCTGAGGTGATCGAGCATCGAAACGTCTTCGGCAAGCCGGATCGGGTTGTGCATCGGCGCGGTGTAGGCAAGTGCGCCGATTCGAATCTGCTTCGTACGCTGGGACATTGCGCCGAGCCAGGCGGTGGGAGACGGTGTGCGATAGAGCGCCATGAAGTGACGTTCGGCCACGAAGTGATAGTCCAGCCCGAGAGAATCGGCGAGTTCGGCATCGGCGAGATGACGATTGTACGCACGATATGAAGGTACTTCCGGCGGAACCTGCATGATGTCGAAGATTCCGAATTTCACGGGGTAGGTGTCCTCTCAATTCGGGCCATGCGTAACGTCGGTCGGTGCGGGCCTTTTGTCCGCCCGCCGGGCCCTGCTGGATCCGGGCCGGCACCGGGTCGGCCCCTACCGGCGGGACGGGAAGGGAATATCCTCCAGGTGCCCGTAAGGCTCCAGCGGACCGCCGATCAGCGGCAAGGCATACTCCCGGAATGCTCCGGTTACGGTCCGCCCGTCCGGGCCAATGTACTCATCCGGGAGCGGTCGTTCCCGGTTGGCAATGTTTTCCAGTGCTGTAGAACCGGTTGTGATCTCGAACGGATCATTACTGACGCGCTGAATCGTCACCATAACCTCGGATTCGCCGTCCAGCAACAGGCGAACGCCGGCTGCACCACATTCCCGGGCACCAAGCAGATCTGGTTCAGCTATCGAGTGCTCGAACATTCGCGATATCGTTCCCGGCTTGTCATATCGGGCCCGCAGACCGAGTTGTTCCTGGATCGCGGAGGTCAGTGCTGGTCCGGGTCCACCATAGTAGGGGTGGCCAAATGAATCCCGCCAGACAACGGTATTGCCGCTGAGCGGATTGCCATCCTGATCACGCATCGTCTCCGGGATGATCGCGACGACCTGGCCGCGGTCGCTGTGCGCCCGGGCAATCTCTTCCAGGAAGTGCTCGACCGAACTGACTGGTCGCTCCGGGAAGAAGATCAGGTGGGGCGGGTCGCTGTGATCGATTTGTCCCAGCGCGGACGATGCCGCAACCCAGCCGGCGTTGCGTCCCATAACTTCGATGAGCTTGACCGGGTAGAGCTGTGCGGTTGCCGCGGTGTCGATTCCCGACGAACGGGTTGCCTGGGCGATGAATCGGGCGATCGAACCGTATCCCGGACAGTGGTCGGTATTCGGCAGGTCATTATCAATCGTTTTGGGGATGCTGATCACCCGCAGTGATTGCCCTCGTTCCCGTGCGAACCGGGCGAGCCGCATTGCCGAGTCTGCGGTGTCGTTTCCGCCAATGAACGCAACGAGATCGATCCCATACGAGTTCAGAATGTCGAGCGATCGTTCGGCCATCTCGTCGGTGAGTTTTTCGCGCGTGGTGCCGAGCGCTGCGGAAGGCGTATGTTGCAGGCGGGTAAGCGTATCGAGCGGCTGACTCCCGAGGTCGACGAGATCTTCGGCGAGCAAACCTTCGATTCCGTTGCGGGCACCGGCGATAGCGTCGATCTGTTCGCTCTCCTGAGCCTGCCAGATCGCTCCGACCAGCGAACTGTTGATAACGGCTGTGGCGCCGCCGGATTGTGCAAGTAGCAGTCGCGACACGGTATACTCTACTCCGTCACATGACGAACATAACGTGAAGTGTGTACGCGCCGGATCGCGTTGAACCCGGTCAGGAGAATTTCCGGCACGGCCGATGCGTTATATCAGTGTATGCCGAAACCGGCAATACACGGGACTCGAAACTGGAAAGGGCATCCACATCATGCTCGAGCAAATCGGTCGGTTGATTCAGGCCGGACTGGATCGCCTTCGGGACGTATTTACCCCGCGTAACCGGCAGGCTCCGATTCCGGTGCCTGTTCGTTCTGACGAAACCGGTCGTCGCCGGTAGCGCAGCTTCGCATCGCCCGCAAACGGGCGGATGCTCATTCTCTCAATCGGTATCCGCCCGCGGCAATCTCTTCCTGGTCACTGGTAATCAGGGTAACGTCTCCGGCACCGGCTTTGCCGTCGGCCGGAACGACTGCCGTGCGCACGAAGACGGGTGCATAGAACATCAGTGACAGGACGGCCAGGCGGCCGGAGCGGCGCTCAACTTCGACGTCTCGAAACTGCAGCGTGCCAGGATCAGGGTCGATCAGAAGAAGCCGCTGCAGATACGGACTCACCGGTGGTCCCAGCAGCGCCCCCGCCAGCAGCGCAATGAGAATTGGCGGCGCGGTGAATTCTCTCCAGATTGCCATAACGATCGCAAGAAAGATGACAGCTAGCAGCACCTGCGTGGCGGCAAGCGATGTGGGACAACTCCGGCTGCTGGCAAGCTGACGCTCGCCCTTCTTCAGCCGGCGGAGTGCTTCCTGTGTTGCGGTGATCACGGTTTCCGGTGCAACTCGGCCACGCAGATGAAAACCGTCCTCGGCCGGCATCCCGACAACTCCTCGAATCCGGTGACGTTGCCGGAGCACATTAATCGTCGCGTGTTCCAGGGCGTGATTACGGCGCATACGCCGGCTGATGAGCAGCCCGACGAACTGGCGCGGTGCTCGAAGCATTGGCCGAATTGCGCCGGGGTTCAGACCAACGACCCCGATCGCCAGCATCATGAGCACCAGCAAGTATGCGATCAGAATGAGCAGGAAATTAAACACGGTATTCCCGGAATGCCGAACCGAACGGCCGAACTCGTGCGGCCGAGTCGCCGCGATGGTCAGATTGTGCCATGCAGACGGCAAAAATCCGATTCGCTCCTTCGGCTGTCCGGGCGTCGCTGCATTCTCTTGAAAGCGTGCGATATCGGAATGGGAATTGCGACTCAAAGCTTACCCGACGGGGAAGGAGTTGCATCCATCAGCGAAGACGGTGCACCAGACCGGGTCATTTCTCCGTTGACACGTCTGGTCAGCAATCAGCCGGCAGGCGACCGCCCGGTCCAAGGCTGGACGGTCTGGTCACTGTGGCGGCGAATGCGCGACCAGCGTTTCCGCTCCGGGTGGTTGGGAGCGTCGATCCGTTCGGTACATGCTGTTTGACCCTGACTGGTCTGCGTGGAATCGGACCGGTCCATCGCACCAGGAAAGGAGCTGTTGATGTTTCTCCGCATCGACAAACTTCAGATCGAACTCCCGATGCCGCAGGAACCGGATCCCAACGCGGCTAACGCGGTCAACGAGTTGATGGGCGGCCGCTTCGGCGAAATGTCGACCCTGATGAACTACATGTATCAGTCGTTCAACTTCCGGGGTCGTTCGCGTGTTCGACCCTACTATGACCTGATCGCAAACATCGCGACCGAAGAGATCGGTCATATCGAGCTCGTCTCCGCAACGGTCAACTCCATGCTCAGTGACTCGATGAGTCACGATGACCCGTTGAGTACGCCGCTGGGTGGTGCCAAAGACCTCAACAACCTGCACCACTTCATCGTCACCGGACAGGGCACACTGCCGGGCAACTCGATGGGCGGTCACTGGAACGGCGACTATGTCTTCAATAGCGGTAACCTGAAGCTGGATCTGCTGCACAACTTCTTCCTGGAGGTTGGCGCCCGGACCCAGAAACTGCGTGTCTACGAGATGACCGATCATCCGGTCGCCCGGGAAATGCTCGGCTACCTGCTGGTTCGCGGTGGCGTTCACGCGCTGGCCTACGCCAAGGCGCTGGAAGAGCTGACGGGCACCGATGTGAAGAATCTGCTTCCGATTCCGGAGATCGAAAACAACGCGTTCCCGGAAGCCCGGAAGTTCGAGGATGCCGGCTACCACCGCAAGCTCTATCGCTTCAGTTACGACGACTTCAAGGAAGTGAGCAAGATCTGGAAGGGGCCGTCTCCGGATGGCAGCGGCGATCTGGAAGTTGTCGATGGCCCGCCGGAAGGCTCAAAGGAGAAGCCAGACTTCCCGGACGCGCCGGAAAGCTTTGCACCGTCAGTCAATCCGGAAGAGCTGGAAGAGATCGCGCGGAAGCTGTAGGCCCATTCCTTCCAACGATCCTGCAACACGCGAACGCAACCGCCGGGGAA
>SLMJ01000108.1 GCA_007133615.1 Thermomicrobiaceae bacterium
CTGATGAAGTACATCCGGCTGCCACAGTTGCTGGTGTTCTCGACCATCCAGCCGGTTATGTTTGTGATTCTCTTCGCCTTTGTCTTTGGCGGGGCTATCTCAACACCGGGAGTGGACTACATCAACTTCCTGATTCCCGGTATTCTGATTCAGTCCGTGGTCTTCGGATCATCGCAAACGTCCGTCGGCCTGGCTGATGACCTCAACAAAGGCATGATCGACCGCTTCCGATCACTGCCGATGACCCGCGGAGCAGTCATGGCCGGACGAACGCTGGCGGATTCGATCCGGAATACCTTCGTTGTCTTCCTGATGCTTGGTGTGGGAACGGCGATCGGGTTCCGCTACCAGGACGGCCTTCTCAAGGCACTGGCCGCGGTGGCGCTGGTCGTTCTGTTCGGCTATGCGTTTTCCTGGATCGCGGCGTTCATCGGGTTGCTGACGCGCAATCCGGAGATCGCCGGGGTGGCGGGGTTCATCTGGGTCTTCCCGCTGGTCTTCGCCAGTTCAGTATTCGTGCCGGTAGAGACGATGCCGTCCTGGCTACAGGCGTTTGCCGAGGTTCAGCCGATCTCGGTCACGGCCAACACCGTCCGGGCGTTGATGCTGGGAACGCCGGTTGAGCATCTCTGGCATATGCTGGCCTGGATGGCGGGGATCCTGCTCGTCTTCATCCCGCTCTCGGTTCGACAGTACCGGCGCCTGACCTGACCTGCAGGGATCAGGGTTGTCCGACCAGGCCGTGAACATGATCGAGGAGCGCTTCGATGTCCATCGGTTTTGAGACGTAGGCGTCGACGCCGTAGCGTTCCTGATTCGACGTGGCGATGTGGAGGTATTCATCGTTTGTGGATGTGACAAGTACCGGGATTTTTGCGGTCACGGCGTCGTCCTGTAGCTGAGCCAGTAGCTCCCATCCGGCCTGCTCTCCGATGACCAGATCGATGATGATCAGTTCCGGTTTGAGCGCTTCGATCTGGTCGAACGTCTCCGGCACGAAGTTCGTCGTCGTGACGTTGTAGCGCTCATCCTGGAACAGCTCGCGCAGCAACTCCAGAAAATGCGGGTCCCCGTTGACGATGAAGATGTGTTTTCGCTGCATGCGGCGCTGTTCGTCAGACGATATCATTGTCCTCGGGCTCCATCAGCTAAACGAAGTGAGATTGCGTCGGGCGGTCCGGTGTGGTCATTCAACCTGACCATAGAGAAGAATGCCACATTCCGACAAATGGTTATGGTGGGGAAGCGCATATCTAACGACGACGCATGATGACGTCCAGATAGGTTGATTCCAGCAACACATCCGGTCCCGATACCATGTTGTGATCTTCGACCAGTGCCCGGAGATCAGCGACGAACGCGGCACCCAGTTCTTCATCGATCTGTTCGAGGATCGTGACTGCTGGACCCAGGTTTCCGGTGGTCCCGTCAACCCACTCATCAACCGATCGCGCCCGGGTCCGGCTGGTTCGCAGTTCGATGCTCGTGAACTGCACCGCATCGCCGAAGAGTTCCTCGAGCCGTTCTCTGGTGCCCCAGAGGACGCCCGGAAGCTCTGGAGTCGGGGTCTTCTTCATCTGTTTCGGAGCGTAATCGGCCATAAGCTTGAAGAAGTGGCCGAAGAACGGCCCCGGCGTCCAGTTCGCTAGCCCGATCCGGCCGCCGGGCTTGCAGACACGGAGAATCTCGGTAACAACCGCATTCTGATCGCCCACGAACTGTGCTCCGAACGTTGAAAGAACCACATCGAAGGTTGCGTCCTGATATGGCAACGCTTCGGCATTTCCTTCATGGAAGTCGACGTTGCTGAGTTGCTCGAACGCTGCGCGTTTTCGGGCGATCTCGAGTGAACTCGACGAGAAGTCGATCCCGACGACGTCTGCGAGACGACGGGCTGCGGCAAGTGAGGTGACGCCGGTACCGCAGGCGACATCCAGGACAGACTCGTTCGCCCGGAGATGCGCGGCCTCGCAAAGCAACTCGCTAACGAGCAGAGATTGATCGGCGGCTGTTGAATAGTCGCCACGTTCCCAGGTCTGCTTTCGTGGATCACTGGATGTTTCGGTCATCGTGAGTCCTTATGAACGATAGGGGAGGGGCCCGTCCCATCCCGTCGGCTCCGGGCGGGCACGAGACCCGCCCCTACCAGTGGTTCGGAACGATACTACTCCTGCGGCGGCCCGTACCGGAATATGGCTTCGACACTGGAGAGATACAGTGCGCCATCCGGTCCCTCGGTCACATCGAGCTGGCAATCGATCGGCAACTCGCTCTCATCGAGGACCTCGTGATCGTCGGAGATCTCCAGTACGCGAGCTGTGGCGGTGTTCCAGTCGCAGAATACGACCCGGTTCTCCAGCTCGGGAATCGTCTGACCAGTCGGAATCTGGATGCCGGTCGGGCCGATTGCCTCGGACTGACCAGTTGCCCAGATCGGACGGGTGTACTCGTCTGAGCCGTCAAACCCGCGTGCTTCCGGCCAGCCATAGTTCTCGCCAGCCTCGATCAGGTTGACCTCATCATAGCCGTCGGGGCCATTTTCGGTAATCCAGAGCTCGTCCGTCTCCGGGTGGAACGTCAGCCCGTACGGATTGCGCAGACCCCAGGCATAGACCGGGTTATCGTCACCGAACGGGTTGCCCTCCGCAACGTCTCCGTCTTCGGTGTAGCGGAGAATACTGCCGGCCACATTGTCCGGATCCTGGCTGGTCGATTCGACTTCGATGTCTCCAAGTGAGACGTAGAGATTGCCGTCAGGTCCGAAGATCATCCGACCACCGTTGTGGCAGCAGTTCGGTCCGTAGGGAAGGCCATCCACGATGACTTGTTCGTCGACCGCGGTGTTACCGTCGGCGGTGAGACGGACGATCCGCTGCTCGGCCGGGTTGTTGTCGGCATCCGGCACGGTGTGGAATGCGTAGACCCAGCCGTTATCCTCGAATTCCGGATGCAGCGCCAGCCCGAGAATGCCGTACTCGGTGAATCCATCACGCGTCACGATGTCGAGTTCGGCAAATGGCTCATCCAGCAGCTCGCCATCTTCCACGATCCGGATCGTTCCGGACCAGACCTCGATGAAGAACATGCGGCCGTCTGGCGCGAAATTGATCGAGCTCGGCATCCCGACACCATCGACAACCGTCGACACTTCGGGGTCACCAGGCTCCGGAGCAACCTCATCGTCGGCTGTGTCACCTTCGTCGTCTACCGGTGCCGGCTCAGATTCCGGCTCGCCATCGTCTGCGGCGTCATCAACAGGTTCGGGTGTCGGAACGTCGTCAGTGGTGTCATCTGTGTCAGGGGCGGGATCGGCTTCGTCGTCGGTAACTTCTTCAACTGGCGTGTCATCAACATCGTCGGTGGCGATGTCGTCGGCATCGTCATCTCCGTTGCAGGAAGCAATAATCAGCATCAACGCAGCGAGGACAACGAGAATCGAGAAACGCGGCATATCGTCTCCTTCTGACCCGTGGTACGGACTGTCCTGTTTCGCAGGTAAGCATGCCAGATTATGAGAGATGGCCGAAGAACGCGGTTCAATCCACTTCGACCAGCACATCCGGAGCGATCTCTCGCACCTGGATTTCGGCCGGAAGCGGCAGATCCGGACGGGCATCGACAAACCCGCGTGAGAAACCGATCTGCAGGTTCACCGGAATCAGGTCCTGCGTTCGGGAGTAGGCGATGGTCGCGAAATTGATCGCCTCCCCGAGATGGTCCATGGTGCTGCGATAGATCACCCGACGGCCAACAGCGGCGTAGTCGACCCGCGCCGATCCATCATCCAGTTCGATGATGTTCAGCACAGGGAAGTCACCCCAGCGCGTCTCGATGCGGTCCTCGTGGACCATCGCATCGGGGTCGTGCTCCAGATCGAATGTGACCCGTTCGAAGAAGAGCTCCTCGACCTCAGTGCCCTCTGCGACACCCTGCCGTTCGGCTTCGATCTCTACGATGTCGCGATTGACGATGATCCGGCTGGGCGTCTCCATTGTCGTCTCACCGTCGGACCAGCGAACCTCGATCTCCTGACCCAATTCCGGGTTCGTTCCGTTCGTATCCAGGGAGATCAACGCATGCAGAACATCGCCCTCCCGCTCGTACTCGATCTCGGCGACTTCGAGCAGATCAGACGCCTCCGGTCCGGGCGGGGCATCTTCCGGCGGAATGTTCTCGGCATATCCCGGCGCTGGCTCATCGTCGTCGCCGAGATCAGCATCATCGTCCGGGAAATATCCCGCCGGATCGGCGGTGTGCGGGGTCGGTTCAGGATCGGTCGTGATAGCCGTCGAGGACTCCTCGACAAACTGAAGCCCCGTCATAATGAAGAGCAGGACGGTTAGCAGGATGAGCGGAAAGAACCCGACCGGGGCGGTGGCGATGAAGTTTCGCATTGGACTCGATTCGAAAACGCATAGTCATAACGTTCAACGCATTCAATTCTATCGGTTTCGCATGAAGCAGGCCTGAAAAGGTGACTTCGGTCCTGGACTAGCACCCGCCGATGTGGGCTTCGTCACCGATTAGCTCCGGCTCGCCGTCCAGCATCAGCACCGAACCATGTCGATACGACGCAATGTAGAACCGGCCATCCTCACCGATCGTGACGTCGTTAAACGCCATCGCCGTCTCCTGCCACTCCCGCATCCGCTCCGGATCCGTCTCCGGCGCATCATCCCGGGCTGGCTCCAGCTGCCGGACCTCGCAGGGGATGTCAGTTGCGACGTCGGCAGGTTCGTCGGCTGGCACCGCGGTTGGGGGTTGCGACGGGAGTCGGAGTGGACTCGGGCTCTGAATCATTCGTGTCTCTGTTCTCAGCACAGGCAGAGAGCAAGAGCGACACAATCGCTGCCAGGAGCCGAGGCCTACCGTTTGGCCGGACGACATATACCCTCTATTTCGCTTTGGAATCGTCGCGCAACACAAGATGCGTCAGAGGCTGGAATTGTGACAAAGGAGGCAGCGGCCCTCACCCTCGGTCCCTCTCCCAAGACTGGGAGAGGGAAGTGAGAGGCAGAGTGTGACGAGCTCGCGCGGCGGTTTACCCGCCGCACGGTTGAGAATCAGATCCGCTCATACGTCATCCAGAGCCTGTCGAAGGATCTCGTTGCTCACGTGCCGGGATACTCGAGGAACGGAGAGATGTTTCGACTTCGCTCAACATGACGTGTTCGCTCGACATTTTCTCCCCTCTCCCAGGCCTGTCCTGAGCCTGCCGAAGGAACTGGGAGAGGGGACGGGGGTGAGGGCTGCCAGGGACGGGGGATGAGGGCCGAAAAACCCCCTACGCCCGCGCCGTATCCAGCGGTTTGAGGTTGGCTTCGATTTCCTCGCGGTGCGGCTCGAGGAATGGCGGCAGGGCGAGCTTTTCGCCGAGTGCCTCCAGCGGTTCGTCCGTGGCGAAGCCTGGCTCATCGGTCGCGATCTCGAAGAGGATTCCACCGGGAACCTGGAAGTAGATCGACCGGAAGTAGAAACGGTCGATCACATCGGTCGAACGAAGCCCGTGCTGGCGGGTCTGCTGGGTCCATTCGGGATGCTGATCATCGTTTTCAACCCGGAACGCAACGTGGTGAACGCCACCGCGACCCGGTCGACCACGGGAGAGCTCCGGTCGCACTTCGACGTGCACTTCGTTGCCGGCGCCACCGTCGATCATCGCGTAGACCAGCGTTTCGGTGTCCTCCGGCTGATACTGGTACGTGCCGGCCTGGCTCATGCCCAGAACTCCGGTCAGCACGCTGCCGAGCGGTTCCTGCTCTGCGACGGTCAGCCGAACCGAGTGCAGCCCCTTGATCTGATGCTCCGCTGGAACCGGGCTTTCTTCCCAGGATTCTCCACCTTCTTTGCCGTCGTCCGAAACGAGTTCGAGCCTCTGGCCTTCCTTGTCGGTAAATGCCAGCGCCTGCGATCCGTAGCGATCGAACGGTCCGGTGACCTCGGCCCCTTCGTCAGTCAGCCGCTGCTTCCAGTAGTTGATCGATTCGTTACTGTTGACCCGAAGCGCGGTCGAAGAAATCAATCCGTGTCCAAATCGGGTCGGTGCGGCGTGAGGCCAGTCGAAGAACGTGACGTCCGTCCCGGCGCTACCGGCCTTATCGGCGTAGAAGAGGTGATAGGCCGTCACGTCGTCCTGATTGACGGTCTTCTTCACCAGACGCATCCCGAGCGTCTCGGTGTAGAAGCGGACGTTCTCCGGTGCATCGGCAGTGATCGCGGTCAGATGGTGAAGTCCAGCGAGTCGTAGCATCGATCCTCAATTCTTTCAGTGAATTCATCCTCAGTCGTTCGAGCCCTGCCCGCATACCTCCGGCCAGAGCCAAGCTGATAACTATTATTGCAATAGTAATGCCGCGGAATCAACGTAATCCGCAACTGTGGCACACGGGTTGCTTGCCCCCATTCCATGTTTCCCGACTGGAAACTTGCGTACGAAGCGGTGAAGGGGCGCGGATGAGCATCATTGGCTGGCTGATTATTGGCGGGCTGGCGGGCTGGTTTGCCAGTCTGATCATGGGGACCAGTCATCGACAGGGCTGCATTACGAACATCGTGCTCGGGATCGTTGGTGCATTCGTTGGTGGCATTGTCTGGGCAATGATCAGCGGAGATGACTTCGTTGCCGACTTCAGTCTCGGAACCTTTGTGGTCGCGACCTTTGGAGCGGTGGTTCTGCTGGCGATTGCCCGGGCGCTGTCTGGGGGCAGGCCGTAGTGCAGTCTTATTTCTCGATGAAGTACATCCAGGCTCACTGGGATGAGATCCGCACCAGTCTCTGGTTCGTACCGTCCGCACTTGTCATCACGGCGATTATCGTGTCGTTCTCGATGATCGAGATCGACCACGCTGTGCAGGACGATGAGATTCAGATCCCGGACTGGATCTTCGGGGGAAGCGCCGACGGCGCCCGGACGCTACTCTCGACGATTGCCGGCTCACTAGTGACAATCGTCGGCGTGCTGTTCTCGATCACGATCGTTGTCCTGCAACAGGCGGCGTCGCAATTTACGCCCCGCGTGATGGGGAATTTCATCCGGCAGACTGGAACCCAGTTCACGCTCGGCATCTACCTCGCGACGTTCCTTTATGCACTGCTCATCATCCGGTCTGTCCGAGGAGAAGACGCCCAGGGTGAAGAATTTATTCCGCGGCTTTCCATTGCCTTCTCATTGATTCTGGCAACTGCCTGCCTCGGATTCCTCGTCTATTTCATTCATCATATGGCGACCTCATTGCAGGCATCGATGGTAATCGCGAATGTCAACCGGGAGTTTCGCCAGGATACTGGTCCACTGTATCCGGAGCACATTGGAGATACAGCCAGCGACAGTGACCTCAGCCTGGGTTCCTTCAGACAGGAGTATATGCCGGTGCCAACCGTTCGCATCGAGGCCGAACAATCTGGCTATCTGCTAAGTGTGGATGACGAGGCGATTCTGGCGCACGTTCCCGAGACCACCGGAATAGCGATTCTGCCGCAGATTGGCGATTTCGTGGTCCGTGGTACACCGATGATCGAGATCAGTGGATACCGGCAACTCGAAGATGACGAACGACACCGGATCGTTGGCTGTGTTGAACTCGGCACCGAGCGGTCCCGCTTCCAGGATCCGTTGTTCAGTATTCGGCAACTGGTGGATATCGCGCTGAAGGCACTTTCGCCGAGCGTCAACGATCCGACTACCGCGAATAACGCGATCTCCATGCTCGGTGATTGCATCGCTGTACTGGCAGACCGGAAGTTTCCGGATCGGGTGCGGGTTGTGAAACGGGTTTCGGACGATCAGCGTGGTGACGTCCATGTCTGGACCAACCGCCCACCGTTCGAGGATTACGTGGACGCAGCGTTTGCCGAGATCAGGCGGGAGTCAATCCGGAACGTGTCGGTGACCCTGCATCTTGCTGAAACAGTCGGGGCAATTGGCGACGCCGTTACGGTTCCTGAACGGGCGGAGCCGCTGCATGCAGTGTTGACCGACATGCTGCGAGGGCTGGAACGGGCGGACTTCGACGAAGAAGATACCCGGAAGATCCGGCAATGCGTGGATGCCGCCCGACGTCGCCTGCTCGCCGGTGAGCCGTCAGATCCGGCCTGATATTCGAGCAGACGCGGCTGGAGCAACCGCGCCTGCTTCGGCTCCAGCCGTCTCCGCTTTCTCCGCAACCGCCTCCTCGAAGGAGAGTATCTCGATGATCTGTTCCCGGCTCAGCGTTTCTTCTTCCATCAGACGCTGAACAAGCTGCTCCATTCCGGGCCGGTGGCGGTTGACGATTTCAGTCGCAACCTCCACCGCTTCGGTAATCAGTTCCTGCGATGCGCGTTCTGCATGACTGAGGAGTTCATCGCTCAGCGAGCGCTCCTGGCCCATCTCCCGACCGAGGAAGACGTGCTCTTCGCCCAGGCCCAGGTAGTAAGGGCCGATGCGTTCGCTCATTCCCCAGAGACCGACCATACGGCGGGCTATCCGGGTGGCTTCCTTGAGGTCGTTCTGCGCACCGGTGGTCATCTCGTTGAACACCAGTTGTTCCGCAGCGCGTCCGCCCATCAGGATCGCTAATCGTCCGATCAGGTAGGTCCGCGTGTAGTTGAAGCGATCCTCGGAAGGTGCCTGCATCGTAACTCCGAGCGATTGTCCTCGTGGAATGATCGAGACCATTCGCAGTGGATCCGCCCCCGGAGTGAAGTGCGCGACGACCGCGTGGCCGGCCTCGTGGAACGCGATAACGCGCTTGTCCTCGTCGGTCAGCACCAGCGGACGCTCGGCGCCCAGGATGATCCGGTCGAGCGCTTCTCGGAACTCTTCCTGCTCGACGACCTTCTTGTTTTTCCGGGCGGCGATCAGCGCGGCCTCATTGACCAGGTTCGCGAGATCAGCACCGGAGAAACCCGGGGTCGACCGGGCGATATCATCCGGATCGACGTCTGTTCCGAGCGGTACCCGCTTCAGGTGTATGCCGAGGATCGCGACCCGCGCCCGGCGATCCGGCAGGCCAAGCGCAACCTGACGATCGAACCGACCGGGTCGCAGCAGCGCTGGATCAAGAACATCCGGGCGGTTGGTTGCGGCCATAACGATGATCTCGTCATGTGCCTCGAAGCCGTCCATCTCGACCAGCACCTGGTTCAGCGTCTGTTCCCGCTCATCATTTCCCGACCCGACGCCCGCAAACCGCTGGCGACCGACTGCATCCAGCTCGTCAATGAAGACGATGGCCGGAGCAGATTTCTTCGCCTTATCGAACAGATCCCGAACCCGGCCGGCACCGACCCCGACGAACATCTCGACAAACTCAGAGGCACTGACGGAATAGAAGGGCACTTCAGCTTCACCGGCCACTGCCCGGGCCAGCAAGGTCTTCCCGGTGCCTGGTGGTCCAACCAGCAGGACGCCACGAGGCAGGCGTGCACCAATCTCGTGGAACTTCTTCGGATTTTTCAAGAAGTCGACGACCTGCATCAGCTCGCCTTTCGCCTGGTCTTCGCCGGCGACGTCGCTGAACGTGATCTTCGGGTGCGTGTGATCGTAGAGTCTGGCTTTCGATTTCGTGAAGCTCATGAACTCCGAGCCGCCGCCTCTGGCGCCTGCTGCCCGGCTCATGAAAAAGATCAATCCGAGAATCAAAAGGATCGGCAATCCGAACAGCAGGAGAATCGGGAAGTTGAATCCCTCACTTGGCGTCGATGCACTGATCTCCACACCCTGCTGCTCGAGAAGCGCCAGAAAGTCATCCTGAGCCGCTTCAGGGACGGTGGACTCGAATCCGCTGACAGGTTCGATATCGGCGGCTGTTTCGTCGCCGGGAGGTTGCTCGCCGGGTTCGAGAATCTGACCTTCATAGACCCGAACGGAACTGGCGAATGTACCGGAGACCTCGAGCGCGGTGATCTCGATCTGCTCGACGTTTCCAGCTTCCACCTGCTGGCGGAGATGACTGTAGGAAACGGTCGCCGTATCGGTCTCGGTTGGATAGAGCATCCAGAGACCGAGGACGAGCATGCCAATGATAACGGCCCAGATCACCCAGCCGACTGTCGGTGGTTTCTGGACGTCGTTACCGTTCGATTTATTGGGTTGCTGCGGATTCTTTTGCCGGTTCACGGATTGCTCCCACCGCCGTGTGCTCGGTTCCGGCTTCAATAGTGCCGTAAGGAGCGATAAAGCAGCGTAGCGAGTGGGTAAGCGACGTTGCAATCTGGTTACAGTGTAGGGAGGGAATAGTGGCTACTTAACAAAAACAACCAGCGCCTTTGCTGGTACAAACCCTTGGTAGCCGGGTCGGGCATTGCCGGGACTTCGACTGCTGTCGGTCTCTCGGCCTTAGTACGCCAGCAAGGACGCTGGGGTCTTCGAGTCTTGTGATGTCGGCTCGCTAATCACCTGGCTCCTTCCGTAACAACCGGTCACCGTGGTTACCGGATTCGGAACTTTCGCCTGAGAGGTTCCGGTCTTCTCCGTTCCTCTCTGTAAGTATTGTAATACGCGGAATTCTGTTTGTCCAGGGTGGAAACGAAACTGTAACGCTGGTAATCCCGTCTTCTCTGGTCAGGACAAAGCCGAACGGGTTCCGGATGTGACTTGCGCAATATACGTGTCAACGAGATACTGAAAACTCTCGTCCAGATCCACCGGCATCCCGAATCCGCCAGCCTGCTCGAGCGATACAAAACCGTGAACCATCGCCCGCAACGCCCGGATTGCGTGGATCTGTTCCTTCTCGCTGAGTTCGAACGGCTCGAGCACTCGCATGAGAATCTCGAGTATCGCGTGTGCCGCAGCGTTCAGCTCGGTCTGGCCCGGCTCAGGCGCTCGCTGCGTTGCCAGGTGCAACCCGGGTCTATTTACCGCGAAGTCGCGATATGCCCAGGCAACTGCTACGAGCGCAGTCTCTCCGGAACGGCCAATCGCCGCGCTGCCCAGCCGGTCTGCCAGTTCCCGGGCGCCGTAGATCGCGATTTCCTGACGAAGCTCGTCCAGGCTGCCAATGTGGTTGTAGAGCGATGGCGTCCGCACGCCAAGATGTCGGGCCAGCTCGGCGAGCGTGAGATCGCGAGACGGATCCTGATCCAGCAGATCGGAAGCCGTCTTCACGATCGATTCTCGTGTCAGCCCTCTCCTAGGCGACATTGCGAACGCCTCCCCCAATTTTCCGGGCCGCTTCATCGAGTGCCCGATCAAGCGCGTCCGTCGGTGCTTCCAGCACGTCACCGTGACCGGAGGCGATCCTGGATGGCTCCAGGTCCCGAAGCTGGCGAGCCGTGTCCAGCGCGGCCGGTTTATCCACCGTGGCCAGGCCCGGGAAGGGGAATGTCCAGCGGATGACGCCGGCAACGGCAAGGCCGGACTTCGTCTGAAACGCATCACCGCAGATCAGGGTGTTGTCCCGGGTATCGAAGAACGCGACCTGGTCCGGCTTGTGGCCCGGTGCTGCGATCACCCGCAGTGAGCCGACCATGTCGCCGGGTTGTAGCAGTTTGTCCGCGGTTGCCGAAGTCACCCGATTCCGGGTTTTCGGCTCGATAATGTTGCCCTGTTTGTCGATGAGCACGTCGCCTTTGAGAACCTTTGCGCTTAGCTCGGTCATCATGATCTCGGCGTCTGGCAGAAGTTTCCGGAGCTCATCCATTCCGCCGATATGGTCGGGGTCAGAATGTGTCAGCACGATCCGGGTAATCGGCAGATCGATCTGCTTCGCTGTCGCAACGATGAATTCGCCCCGGCCGGACATCCCGGTATCGATCAGCGTAAGTCCGTCTTCCTCACGCACGAGGTAGACATTGACCGGGAAGAAACGTGGCCAACGGGCAAGCTGTGTCAGAAAATCTCCGTGATTGGTGACGCGCATCGCAGGAATCCTTCTCGGCTAAAGACGGGCGTTAGCACATTCACTAACGGAAGTTAGTATAAACTAACACCCGTAGTTTGGCAAGTACCTTTGCCCCGGATTCCCGCCCAATGCGACGATGGCCGTAGCCAGTAGTTATGGGCTATTCCCGCAGCGACCGGTTCAGCGCTCCGAGTGATGACTTCTGCCGCCCCTGCTCGTCAAAATTCCCGGGATCGAGCCAGGTTCGGAAGTTTTCTTGTATCAGTGGCCATTCGTAATCAAGGATCGAGTAGTATGCTGTATCCCGATTCTGCCCTTTCGGGATCTGATGCTGATAGAGGATGCCCTCGAATTCGAATCCAAGCCGGAGCGCCGCATTGCGTGACGGCTGGTTCAATGCATTGCACTTCCATTGCAGGCGCCGGTACTTCAGCTCGTCGAGCGAATACGTCATCATCAGATAAAGCGCCTCGGTTGCGGCACGGGATCGCTGAAGCTCTGGACCAAGCCAGATGTGGCCGATCTCGATCCCGCCGACCTTAGGCTGGATATCCATCAGACTCGCCATTCCCAGGAAGCGTTCGGTCTCCAGATGGCAGATAGCGAAGAACATCGGGTCGGCCGATGCCGCGCAATCACGCAGCCATCCGGCGAATGCGTCCTCGCTGGAAAACGGGCCATAAGGAAGATAGGTCCAGACATTCTCGAAGCCGTCTACCTGGTGTCCGGCACGGAACAGGTCGCTCAGGTGATAGCGAGGGTCGACTGGCTCCAGGCGAGCGTAACGTCCGTGGAGCGGGGTTCCTGCCGGGCGAATTGCTGGTGGGAGTGGATCGACCGGCGCATCGGAGAGCTGGCGGGGTGGCAGTTTTCGTGACTGTTCGGGCTCAGGCATAATGGCTCCTCCCTTATTGGCGTGTGGTCCGGAATCAGTGTGAGGCGGGTGTGTCGACGAAACAACGCCCAATCGTTCATTATTCTGGCGGTCCAGTCTGTCGAAACAACGCATACCCGTTCGTTATGACATCAGATTGGTGTTCCTTCAGGCGTAGAGAGGATGTGAAATGCGCTATATGCTGGTGATCTATGGAAACGATGAGGACTGGACGCAGCGACCGGCCGAGGAACTGGCGCCGGTCATCGCCGAGCACGAATCATTCGGTGAGGCACTTCGCAATGCCGGGAAACTCGTTGCCTCGGAAGCGTTGTATCCGTCATCCACCGCAACCACCGTGCGGATGAAGGATGGCGAACCCCTGCTGACTGACGGGCCGTACCTTGAGTCAAAAGAGCAGATCGGCGGATTCTATCTCATCGAGGCCGCGGATCTGGACGAGGCGCTGGAGTGGGGCAAGCGCCTGGCCAGCTTCGAAGACACTGTCTCGGTCTGGCCCGTGATCAACATGGAGTGACGAGAAGCAGGACGTACCCAGGATGGTTAACGGAGCCGGTGGAGTCATAATCGAAGACGTTGTCCGGGAACACCACGGCCGGATGATGGCGGCGCTGATCAAGCGCCTGGGTGATTTCGACCTGGCGGAGGAATCGCTCCAGGACGCGCTGGAGACAGCGATCGAGCGCTGGCCGTTCGAGGGCGTACCGGAGAATCCTGCGGGCTGGCTGGTAACCGTGGCCCGGCGGCGGGCGATTGATCGCATTCGGCGGGATCAGTCCCGCCGGAGCAAGTACGAGCAGATTCTGCACGATCCGGTGCTTCATGGAGAGCCCGCCGGGGTCGATCCGGCGGATGTGGTGTCCGAGATACCAGAGTCGATCCCGGATGAGCGGTTGCGGCTGATCTTTACCTGCTGCCACCCGTCGCTGAACCTGCATGCGCAGGTCGCCCTGGCGCTGCGGACGCTCTGTGGACTCACGACCCGGGAGATCGCCCGGGCATTTGTTGTTCCGGAACCGACGATGGCGCAGCGGATCACCCGGGCCAAGCGGAAGATCTCCGGCGCCGGTATTCCCTTCGTGGTTCCAGGCACGGAAGAACTCGAGGAGCGGCTGGACGGCGTGCTCCGGGTGATCTACCTCGTGTTCAATGAAGGGCACACTGCCACCGAGGGTGACGATCTTGTTCGACAGCAACTTTGCGACGAAGCGATCCGGCTGGGCCGGATGCTGGCCGAGCTGATGCCGGATGAGCCGGAAGCCCTCGGTCTCCTGGCGCTGATGCTGCTGAACGATGCTCGAACCAGTGCCAGGCTGGACGCGGATGGTGAGTCGATTCCGCTGGATGAGCAGGACCGCAACCTCTGGGACCAGGCGAAGATCGCCGAGGGCGTCATGCTCATGCGCCGGGTGCTTCGACTGGGGCAGATGGGGCAATACGGTTTGCAGGGAGCAATCGCGGCGCTCCACGCCGAGGCGGAGTCGTACGAGTTAACCGACTGGGCGCAGATCGTCCGACTGTATGGATTTCTTATGCAGGTTGCGCCGTCGCCGATTGTCGAACTCAACCGGGCGATCGCGATTGCTCAATCAGGGGATGCGACCGCCGGACTGGCGTTAATCGATGACCTGATCGCCGGTGAAGAGTTGCGGGATTACTACCTGCTGGATGCGGCACGCGGGGACCTGCTACGTCGATCGGGACGTGCCGACGAGGCGCGACAGTCGTTCCAGCGAGCAATGGAAAAGACCCACAATCAGGCCGCGCAGCGGTTTATCCAGCGACGCATTCGGGAGGTTACCGGGTGACTTCTGCCCGCCGCACTGCTTCCTGATGCGCGATCATCTCCAGGTCGTCGGCCAGTGGTTGGAGCTCTTCGACCCCGTACCGGCGCTTCAGGGCGGCCAGGATCAGGAAATCCGAGACGGCCGGGTTCTTCGGCAAAAGCGCGCCATGCAGGTAGCAGCCGAGAGTATTGAGCCGGATGCACCCCTCAGTGCCGTCCTTGCCGTTGTTCCCACGGCCAACCCGGACCCGGCCGAGTGGCTCTGCGGTCGGGCCGAGGAATGTCAGGCCGCTGTGGTTCTCGAACCCGACGAGCGAGCCAAATCGCTCGCTCTCGACGACGACATTGCCGATGAATCGCTCCGGGCCGGCTTCTGACCAGGCGTCGAAGAACCCGATGCCCGGTAACTGGTCCTCACCGTAGGGGTGGTAATGCTTGCCGAGGAGTTGATAGCCGCCGCAGACAGAAAGCATCGGAGCGCCGTCCTCCAGCGTCTGTCGGAGCACTGTTCCTTTTTCGCCCTGAATGTCCTGCGAAACGGGGATCTGCTCGCGGTCCTGTCCACCGCCCCAGAAAAAGATGTCGACCGCATCCGGATCCAGCTTCTCGCCTGACCCTAGCGTCGTAATATCGGCCTCGATGTCACGCCACCGAGCCCGTTGCGCCAGCGCCATGACATTGCCGCGATCACCGTAGATGTTCATCGTATCCCCGTAGAGCCAGCAGATTGTCAGCTTCATTGGACGCGCTCCTGTCGTTACTGTTCCCAGAACATCTGGACAACGCCGCGCTGGTGCAGCAATTCGCGGAGTCGCAACATCGCCGTATAGGTTGGCAGGATGAACGCCGTGTGTCCCTCCGGAACGGCCTCGACGAACTGATCGATTGCGCCGTCCAGATCGCCAAGCGGCGTGATGCGCTCTGACGCGATCCCGGCATACTTCAGTCGAACGGCCATATCGCCAGACCGGATTCCGGCTGTGAAGAGCGGCGCTTCAACGTCCGCCAGATGTTCCGCATCGACATCCCAGAGCCAGGAGACATCCCGGCCATCGGCATCCAGATCATTGATAATGATCATCACCGGGTCGGTCATATCGCTCATCGCCAGCGTTCGCAGCACCTCATTGAACCCGGTCGGGTTCTTGATCAGGACGAGTACCAGATTCCGGTTGTGGTACTCGACACGCTCGATCCGTCCGAATGCAGCTTTGAACTCGCCGATTCCGGCCTGAACGACCCAGTCTGGCATGCCTACGGTCAATGCTGCTCCGGCTGCTCCGGCAACGTTGTACAGGTTGTAGAGGCCGGGCAGGCTGGCATCGAGGTGGAGCGTCGCATCTCCGCTGGAGAGATCCAGACTGCCAGAATCGAGCCCGTTTAGCTGAACATCGGTCGCGCCGTAATCCAGGTCAGGACGCCGGTAGCCGCACTGCTCGCAGTGATAGTCTCCGAGATGTGACAGGTAGAGCTCGCGATACGTCAGCGAGGCGCCACATCGACGGCAGATGGCCGCGTCCGCGGCGTGGGGCAGGTGATCGAGCGTGTGCTCGCACTGCTGGAATCCGAAGGTGAGTCTCTTTGCCGGGGTGTCTTCGCTGATCGCAGCAAGGGCTGGATCATCGGCGTTGATCAGGACGGTCTGATCAGGATCGAGCTCATTCAGCATTGCCTGCCAGCTTCGGGCGATCGTATCCAGTTCACCGTACCGATCCAGCTGATCCCGGAAGAGATTGAGCAGCACGATCAGCCGAGGTCTCGTTCGCCGAACGACTTCCGGCAATGCGGCCTCATCGGTCTCGATCACGGCGATCTGGCCGGATGGCTGCCCGGAGATCGACACCTGCTCAGTGAATGCCGCAGTGATTCCCCGAACGAGGTTGGATCCGGAGCGGTTATGGATGACTCCGAGCCCGGCGCGCTCCAGGATCTCGGCGAGGATTCGGGACGTTGTGGTTTTCCCGTTGGTTCCGGCGACAACAATGCTGCCGCCCGGGATGCGAGCAGCGAGTTTATCCAGAATATCGGCGTCGAGCTGATTCGATACGATACCCGGAAGAGCCGTTCCCCCGCCCCGACCAAGACGCCGGATCGAGAGCGCGCTGAGCTTGCCGGCGGCAATTGCCAGGCCGAGGCGGATATCAAACGTCACTCCACAACCTCCACCTCTTCCTCTATATCCTCACTCAGGATCACGGTTACCGACTTCAGCGTGCGGAAATCGAGCATCGGGGTGAGTCTGGCTGTCTGGGTATCGGCCTGCATGTCACGCTCAACCTCGGAGACCTGACCAATGATCAGCCCGGGAGGAACCAGCGCGGTGCGGCCTGAAGTGATGACCAGTTCACCCTCTTCGATTTCCGCATCGGAGTCAATATGCCGCAGTTCGATCAGCCCGCCGGCCTGCCAGCGGCCGTAGACAACGCCCTCTGCGCCGGAGTTCTGAGTTATTGCGCCTACCTGAGCGGCTGCATCGAGCACCAGCGTTACGCGAGCCCGATTGTCATCGACACTTGTCACCTGGCCGACGAAAAACTCGGGGCTGACGACTGCCATTCCGGTCCGGATACCGGCGTCACGTCCCTGATCAATGATGATAATGCGTTCCACACCGCGCGGATCCTCACTGATCACGTTGGCGGGAACGGGTTCCAGGTCGGGATAGGTTTCCTGAAACTCGAGCTGGTTCCGGAGCTGTTCGACCTCTTCCTCGAGCAATCGCAACTCCGCGTTCTCGGCCAGAAGCTCGTCGCGTTCCTGTCGAACGGACTCCAGCTCTTGTTCGACATTGGATGGGTTAGCCGAGCCGAACACACCGGGTCCACTTCCGGCCTGGTTGAACACCCAGATAACAGGACTGAAGACCTGGCTCGCGGGAGAACGGAGCCAGTCCAGCCGGTTCTGAGAGTCAAGCATGATCAGGCCGGCGCTTACGACCACAAAGAGGAATACCAGAACCAGGGTTTGGCGCTGACTTACCGTGAGCATGGGTGAAGTTCCAGATCAGATCGCATCACGATAACGCGGGGATTACTGGCCGGACTGCCGGCGCAGTTCCTGACCACCTGCAAGGACCCGTTGATAGAGATGGAGTGCTTCCGCAACCCGGCCAGTTCCGCGAACGACACAGGTAAGCGGATCGTCGGCCCGGTAGACCGGCATGCGGAGCTCGGATTGCAGCCGCTTATCCAGTCCCAGCAGCAATCCGCCACCGCCGGCGAGTACGATTCCGCGCTCCATGATATCCGCAACGAGCTCAGGTGGGGTCTCTTCCACACAGGTCTTGATTAGATCGATAATCGAATTGAGCGGCACTGAGATCGCATCTCGTAGCTCGACACTACTGACTTCCACCGTCTTCGGAAGGCCGGTGAGAAGATCGCGACCCCGCATAACGACGGTGCGCTCTTCTTCCAGCGGATAGGCCGAACCGGCGGAAATCTTCGCGTTCTCAGCGGATCGCTCGCCAATGACGAGGTTATGATCGCGCCGGGCGTACTGGACAATCGCATCGTCGATCTCGTCGCCGGCAATCCGGATCGAGTGATTGACCACGATCCCACCGAGCGACGTCACTGCGACTTCGGTCGTCCCGCCGCCAATATCCACGATCATGCTACCGACAGGCTCGTTGATGGGAAGGCCGGCGCCGATCGCAGCGGCCATCGGTTCCTCGATCGTATATGCCTCCCGGGCGCCAGCGCTGAGAGCAGCATCTTTCGCGGCGCGTTTTTCAACTTCGGTGACACCGCTCGGAATGCCGATCACCACCCGTGGATGCGGCGCCATGAAGCGCTGCATGTGAACCTTTCGAATGAAATAGTGAAGCATCATCTCTACGGTGTCGAAATCCGCAATAACGCCGTCCTTGAGCGGGCGGACAGCGATTATCGTCCCCGGTGTCTTGCCGACCATGGCCTTGGCCTCCACCCCGACGGCGAGGGCCCGCTTGGATTTGATGTCGACTGCAACGACCGACGGCTCGGAGATGACTATCCCTTTACCGCGCACGTAGACGAGCGTATTCGCGGTACCCAGGTCGATACCCAGGTCCCTGCTGAACAGGCCGAAAAATGCATTCAACGGGCGGATCATGCGGGGTTGATCCCTCTCATAATGCTCGTGACAACGCTGGTGGGATCGTTTGGTGCAACCAGGGGCTTCGGAGACATATCAGCACCCGCCTGGCATTCTGCAACCGGCACAGCGAACCAGATCGTTCCGCTAAGCCGACGAATCTTACCATAACGTTAGACACGACCTTTGCCGGGGCGATCCCTACCGGAGGTAGTTACCAGGATCCTGGTACGCCCCATTGTAAGCGATTACAAAGTGTACGTGCGGTCCAGTTGAGAAGCCAGTGCTTCCCATAGGACCAATGTATTCTCCCTGACCGACGGCTTGCCCTACCTCAACAGGCGGATGTTCAGCCATATGTCCGTACCAGGTCTGATAGCCATTGCCGTGGTCGATCGCCACCGCATAACCGAGTCCATGCTCGTTCCAGCCAGAGAATATCACCCGGCCGTTATCTGCGGCCCAGATCTCGGTTCCCTGACGATTGGCGATGTCCCAGCCATTGTGTGCTGAATGGAAGTACTGGGTGATAACGCCGGTCGTCGGCATGATGAAGTCACCAGTTCCGTGGGGAGAGGCGCCGGAAGGCTCGGTCGGTTCCGGGCGATCTCCACCAACCGGCTCCGTGACGAAGTCGTCCACTTCGTCTTCAACATCTTCTTCGGCCACCATCATGTCGTCGGCGTCGTCCGGTTCCGGAGTTGCTTCCGGTGTCGGCTCGGGTTCGGGCTCGTCTGGTGGGGTGCCGCCAGGAATCATCACAGACTGCCCGACCATGAGCGTCCCGTCTCCGCCCAGACCGTTCGCCGGCCAGTCTCGAATCGCGGATGGGCTGACCCCGTATTCCTCGGCAAGTGATTCCACCGTGTCGTCCCCGCCGACGCCGACCATAACGCCATCGGTGGGAAGAATTGCCAGTTGCTGACCAGGTTCGATGTCCTCCGAGCTCGCCAGACTGTTCGTCCAGAGCAGGGTTTGCGCGCGCAGATCGAATCGCTCGGCAATCTGCCAGAGTTGATCACCCTCCCGCACGGTGTAGTAGATCACCTCGTTGCGCATCGGCATTGATCCGCCAGGGACCATGATGTAGCGATTAGGCACCAGGTCTGCCGAGTGTTCGACCCCGTTCGGTTCGTATCCGGTTATCGCGTCCGGCTGAACGCTGTATCGCTCGGCGATGTTTTCGATCGTGTCGGCTTCGGTCACCAGATGCAGCATTCCGTCGGTCGGCGGGATCCGCAGTTGCGTCCCGCTCGGGAGGTTCTGATCCGGGTCACGGTAATCGTTTGCCCAGAGCAAGGTCTCTTCCGAGCGACCGGTATCGATCGCGACACTGGCAATCGTCTGCCCGTGGCTGGTGACGTAGGTCTCGACTCCGAGTTGCTGTGGGGTGACGGAGAGCGATGCGGTGGAGAGATATCCACCCATCACGTTTTCCTGGGTCGAGGCAACCAGTCCTCGCGTATTGGGGACTGGCTCCTGTTCGGACTCGGCTTCAGTGAAGGGGGCGCTGCTCACGAACTGGATGTTATCGGTCCCACCCGGCAGGACGGTCGATTGCTCCTGATCGCGCGACCAGAATCCACCTCCGAGCACCATTGCAATTGCGATCGCGATGATTGCCAGGTGCGGAACGCGTCCGTATACCGGATCCTTTCCGGATCGGGTATGACCCGGCCACTTCGGTCTGCCGCCCTTGCTTGCGGAGCTATCTCGCGAATCCGGGGTCAGATGCGCACCGTGAGCGCGGATCGATGATCGGAATGGCGTCCTCAGCGGCCGGTTCGGCAGTGGTGCTTCCGCACCGGGAGCGGGAGGTTGTGGCGCGTTCTCTGGTGTTGAGTTGGAGTCACTTGTATCAGAGTACGCTGATTCGGAAGGGGGAATCGATGCTGGTTCTGGTGATGAGTGACTGTCCGGAGCAGACGGTTCCGCTGTCCAACCGAACGGAGACTCGTTCGATTGCGCCCGCGGCTCACCGGTGCTCGCGGATTCATCCAGCCAGCGTTGTGTCAACTGCCGATTCCTTCCCTCAAGCTGGTCAAGTCAGCGGCCTGCCTGCGCAAAACGTCCCCAATCGCATGCAGTCGCCCAAACCGTGACACAGAGAAGCGCATGCGAGCGAATCCCCATTCCCTGTGATCACGATGCTCCATTCTACATCAGGAATTGACTGGCAGGCATTCAGCCATCAATCTGGTGCGTGCCTGAGATCGGTTGATCAGGCGTGCGGAGCGTGATCGTGCTAGGATGTGCGGCATGATCGTCCCCTGTTTCGCCCTTTCCCGGACGGTTCGAATGATGACGGACACAGGAGCTGTGGAAATGACAGGTTCATTGCCGGGGACGAGTGTGAGTGTGGATTCCCGGACTGACCGGCGACTCCATGTCATCGTCAACCCGATGTCGGGCAATGGACGTACCCGACGTGCCTGGCCGACGATTGATCGCCGGCTGCGACGTCTTGGCTTCGAAATCGATTTCCGAATGACCGAAGGTTCCGGGGACGGTGCCCGACTTGGTCGGGAAGCGATTGAATCTGGCGTTGACGAGGTCGTGGTGGTTGGTGGTGACGGGACGGTGAACGAAGTCGTCAACGGGCTGTTCCAGGCCTCTCACGGGCGGTCTCCGGAGGTAATTGTCTCGGTGCTTCCGGCTGGTACCGGCCGTGACTTTTCCAGAAGCATGGGGTTGCGAAGTTTCGACCACGCGCTGGAAACGCTCGGGCACGGTCAGATCGTTGATCTGGACGTTGGTCGAGTTGATTACGTTGATGCCGAAGGTTCGAAATCCTGCTACTTCATGAACGGCGGTGACGTCGGGATTGGCGCCGAGACCGCGGCCCTGCTCAACCGGTCATCGAAGGTTCTGGGCGGAAAGATCTCCTATATGCTCGGTGCTGTTCGATCGATCATCCATTACCGTGGCAAACCGGCACGTATCGAAGCTGATGGTGAAGTCGTTCACGACGATCTCATGGCGATGTCCGTCTTTTCGAACGGCAGATATCACGCCGGCGGAATGGACATGGCTCCTCGTGCATCGATGACCGATGGATATCTCGAGTTGCTCGTTCTCAGCGACGTTCCGAAGTACTCGCTGCTCGGCTCGCTCTTGCCGAGTGTCTATTTCGGCCGGCACATCGATCATCCCGCCGTTGCGTATCGACGCGTGAAGCAGGTGACGGTCACCTCACCGGAGCCGCTGCTCTTCGAAGTTGACGGAGAACAGCCGGGAACCACCGACATTACAGTTTCGATCCTGCCGGCAGCCTTGCGAGTACGCATGCCGGCGGCCCGCTGACCCCCGGCATCGCAGTTGCTGTTACGTTGACCGTACGGGGCGAATCTGTAAGAATGCGACAGTATCTTTGCCGCGATGCTGAAATCAGGCGAGAGCGGCAGTCGCCCTGACTGACAATTAATGAGTTCGATCCGTATCATGATTCCGTTTGATCGACGCGTTCCGCAGGGAAGTGGTTTGAAGTATGAGCACGCAGTCTGAGCACGAAGCGGTGGGAACCGTACCGTCAACACCAGTACGTGAACATACGTTCAGCGTGATCGGAAAGGTAGATTCCCCGCGCCAGCAATGGTTTATCAATGGGCTCAAGAAGGAGATGACTGCGCGCGGCCATATCTTCCATGAAGAGCCGATACCGGATATCCGGCTGGTGCTCAACGTCGTGGACATCGAGAATCCCAGACCGTATCGGCGCAAGGCTCAGGGAACATTCGTCACAGCAATCGTCGAGCTGGACGAGATGCCGGAGCAAATCATGCATGCCGGCTATCCGTACCTGCTGTATGCGCTTGCCAATCTGGTTATCCTGCTATTGCCGGGTAAGAAGGGCACCGAAGCTCACTTCCTGACCCTCGAGCAAGGACACTACACTGTTCGGCATGAAGGCGACAATGAAGACCAGTTCTTCGCCGAGATTTACCAGCGCCTGCAGCCGCTGGCCTCTTCTCGACTCGTGATCAACAATGAGTTCCGCACGGATCTGGAAGAAGAGCTGTGGAAGGGCGACCATATTACCGAGCAGATCAAGCGGGCCGGCCGGACGCTGGATGAGTTGAATCTGCTGCCGTCACCATTCCCGATGGAAGATTTCCTGACACCGAAGGAGATGCGTCACGTCAAGCGCCTCTACGGCATCGGCGGTCTGAGCTACGGAAATCTCAGCGCCCGGCTGGATGACAACCGCTTCTGGATGAGTGCCAGTGGCGTCGACAAGTCAAAGCTCGAGGAGATCGGCCGGGACATCATGCTGGTGACCGGTTTCGATGAAGAGCAACCGGCGATGATTATCAGCCTGCCGCCGGAAGTCGAGCCGCGCCGGGTATCGGTTGATGCCATCGAGCACTGGATGGTCTACCAGGAACATCCGGAAGTCGGCGCGATCATTCACGTTCACGCCTGGGTTGAGGGAATCCCGTCCACAGAGATGAACTACCCGTGCGGGACGATCGAGCTGGCCGAGGCAGTGGCCGAACTCGTTCGGCAGGAACCGGACCCAGCACACGCGATCATCGGGCTGCGCAACCACGGCATCACCGTGACAGGCGAGAGTATCGACGAGATCCTGGAACGGCTCGAAGGCCGGATCATTCCGCAGGTGCCAATGCATTAGCGGCCCTCACCACCGGCCCCTCTCCCAATCCTGGGAGAGGGGCGCTTGTTTTTCGGTAACTGCCAGTTTCGTGGTTGACGTGGCTAGACGAACTCGGGATCCCTCAACGCCGGTTGGTGATGCGATGTTCTCCCCTCTCGCGAGCTCGGGAGAGGGGCCGGGGGTGAGGGCGATATCGAGTGGACGTTCTGATCCTGTTCCCCCATCATCCCTCCGGCGGACTCAGCCGGTAGATCCGGATATCGGTTGAGGTGTAAATCGCGCCGTCGGGCCCCTCGACCACATCCAGGTTGCAGTTCACCGGAAGTTCGCTCTGTGACACCACTTCAGTGTGATCATCCGGATCGAGTTCCAGCGCGAAGAGTACCGACATATTCCAGAGACAGAACAGGACCTGGCCCTCGAGCTCCGGTATGGCGTCGCCGGTGGGAATCGTGATGCCGGTTGGCGCGATCTGCTCGGTCGTCGTCGCCCAGATCGGGTCAATGAAGTCAGGCTCCTCCGCGATGCCCTGCGCTTCAGGCCAGCCATAGTTGCCGCCTGGCTCGATCATGTTCACCTCGTCGTAGCCTTCGGGGCCGTTATCGGTGAGGAAGAGTTCGCCCGTCTCCGGATGAAACGTCAGGCCGAACGGGTTTCGGAGTCCATACGCGTAGACCGGGTTGTCGCTGCCAAATGGATTGTCATCCGGAATGGCGCCATCTTCGGTATAACGCAGGACGCTCCCGGCGATTGTCTCCGGGTTCTGACTCGTCTGGGGATCCTCTATATCGCCGATGGTGGCGTAGAGGTAGCCATCCGGACCGAATGCGATGCGCCCACCGTTGTGACAGCAGTTCCGACCATTTGGAAGCTCGTCAACGATGATTTCCTCATCGATCGCGGTGTTCCCCTCAGCCGTGAACCGGACGATCCGCTGTCCTGTTGGATTTCCGGTGCCATCGCCCGTCGTATAGAAGGCATAGACGTAGCCGTTTTCCTCGAAGTCTGGATGCAGATCGAGGCCCAGAAGTCCATGCTCGGTGTACCCACGTGGCTGCGCAACGTCGACCTCGGCGAACGGCTCCTCGATGAGGTCTCCGTCTTCGATGACCCGAATGCGACCGTTGTAGACCTCGACGAAGAACAGGCGACCATCCGGCGCAAACGTCAGGGCGTTCGGCATCTCCAGATTTTCGAGAAGAGGCTCTGCTTCGAAGTCCGACAGATCCCTGGATGGCGGGACGTCAGCGTCCGGCGCTGCATCATCAG
>SLMJ01000296.1 GCA_007133615.1 Thermomicrobiaceae bacterium
CGCAAGGACATCAAGAACCTCCATCTCGGGGTGTATCCGCCCAACGAAGAGACCCTCGCGGAGTTTGAACGGTCACGCGGCGGAGACTAGCCGTCGGCCCGACAGATGAGCTCGACCTCATTACCATCCGGGTCGTCTATATACAGGGTCCGGGACGGAATCACCGGGTGCTGACCGCTCCGGACCTCCAGCCCTCGCGAACTGAACTCCTCGTTGAAGGCATCGAAACTGTCTGGAGTTACTTCCAGGGCCAGGTGGTGCAGATGAGACGGTGGTTGGAAATCCGGTGCGTCTTCGGGAAGCGTCACCAGCACGATCATCTGGGGTATGCCGGCGTTTCCGTCTCCAGCTCGGAGAAACACTGGACCTGGAAAATCTGGTGGAGAGATAACTTCCAGCCCCAGCAGGTCGCGGTAGAACGCCAGCGAGCGCTCCCGATCTCGAACGTGCAGCACAATCTCGGAGATACCGCTGATATCCGGCATAGTTCCTCCATCAGTTTCAGTAGTCCAGCGCCGCTGCTGTTTTGATTGACCGCCACGGCGCGGCGGAGTCGGACCGCGTACGTTTGCCCGACTCACCAGTATAGACTAGAATTCAACGACGTTGGCGCACCCGGGCCTGTAGCTCAGGGGCAGAGCAAGGGGCTCATAACCTCAAGGTCGCAGGTTCGAATCCTGCCAGGCCCACACCTGCTGACGTTTGCACCAGTTTCGTGTATGTACGTACGAACTAATCTGACCGGCGAACTGCTTTTGAGGAGGACGAGATAGACGCTGCAGATCTGGCCCGTAGAGTCGCAGACACTGCCTCTCACGAGCTTGCAACCGACATTCTTGTGCTGGACATTCAGCACCTGTCTCCGATCGCCGACTACTTCGTCATTGCATCAGTCGACAACGTCCGTCAGTTGCGGGCAACGGCCGACGCGATCGATCAGGATCTCCGCGAGCATGCCAGTATGCGCCCGGATCGGCGGGAAGGCCCACCGGATAGCGGTTGGGTTGTCCTGGATTATCCTGGCGTTCTCGTCCACTTGATGACCGACGACCAGCGCGAGTTCTACCGGATTGAGAACCTCTGGGCAGATGCCCATCGGCTGCTTGTTATCCAGTAACAGCCATTGATGCGGGGCTCAATACGATCGATAGACCAGGGGACAGAATGATTCAGGCTGATAAATCATCAGGATTCACACTTCCCTTTCTTTTGGGCACGCTTGTTGGAATAGTCAGCGGAGCGCTGGTGGGTGTCCTCGCCGCCCGCTACGTGATCGCACTTATCCAGCGAATCGTCGAACGCATAACCGGGTCCGACGAGGGCGAAGGACCACGCTTCGACCTGCTTTTGCAGTAGCAAGGTCTGGTCTGGCCTGGCCTGTCCAATCGGGCTTTGCTAGGAGTCCGGCGCACCGCGATCGAGGATCGGCGCGACGCGTCGGGCCAGAAACGCCAGAATCGCGACACCGGCGAGTCCAGCGGCGATGAGCAACGCCAGTTTGAGTTCCGGCCATGGGATCAGTAGTGACGCAATCCCCAGCGTTGCCGAAAGGCCGGCAACAACCAGCACGATCTGCTGCTGCGACCATCCCATATCGAGCAACCGGTGATGCAGATGCCCCCGGTCTGCCCGCAGTGGCGATCGTCCGTTCATCAATCGGTAGATGATCACCCAGGCGACATCAAGAATGGGAACCCACAACGCAAGCAACGCAGTTGCGATTTTTGCTCCACCGATGATGGCAATCACGGCCAGTGCAAACCCCAGAAACATCGCTCCGGTATCCCCCATGAGAATCCGGGCCGGGTGCCAGTTGAATGGGAGAAACCCGATCACCGCCGCGCCAAGTGCAACGGCGAGCAGTGAGATTGTGAACTGCGGATTGCCTTCGGGCCGGAAAAACGTGTGTAGAAACAGGATGGAAGCGGCCACAAGCGTGATGCTTCCCGCCAGTCCGTCCAGCCCGTCCACCCAGTTCAGCGTGTTCATCATCCCGACGATCCAGAGCACGGTGAACGCCATTGCGATCAGTAACGGCAATTCGATGACGCCGCCGAATGGGTTAGTGAATTGCTCGATCACCAGGCCGTGTTCTTCACCACGAAATCGAGGGAGAATGATGACTCCGGCAGCGAGTATCTGCCATGCGAGTTTGGGTAACGGAGCGATACCAACCAGATCGTCGTAGAGCATCACCGCAACGACGATCGCCGCGCCCGTTACCAGAAGAACGATTCGCTCCACCTCTTCGGGGAACCGTTCCACTGGAAGAACGAACGACAGGGCGATGCCACCGCAAAACGCGACAAACATCGCAACACCGCCGAACTTCGGCAGCGGCGACGTATGAACCTGCCGAGCTTCAGTTGGATAGAGGAGCAGATTGTGGTCGTGCGCAAGACGAAGAAGTGCCGGTACGATTACGCGAACCAGCGCAATCGTACCGGCAGCTACAAGCAATGCAATGAGGGCGTTGCCCATTCTTTAGCACCCCATCGCGGCCGTTTCCGGCCCGTAGACTAACTCAGTGCAGCAACCGGATCGCCCGGCAGCGGGAACTGCTTGGAAAGCTCCTGAGCTTCCGCACGGCTCCGCGCGATCATCGCTTCATCGTCGGAGTTCTTGAGCGTCTGGGCGATCAGATTACCGATCACCTTCATCTCGGTCGTGCCCATGCCACGACTGGTCATCGCCGGCGTTCCGATACGAACACCACTTGCCTGCAGCGGCGGACGCGGGTCGTTCGGAATAGCGTTCTTGTTGAGCGTAATGCCCGCTTCTTCGAGAACGCGTTCAGCCTTCTTGCCGCTGATGTTCAGCGACGTCAGGTCAACCAGCATCAGGTGATTGTCCGTTCCTCCCGAGACGATCCGGAGACCGTTCTCGGTCAGGGTTTCGGCCAACACCTTGGCGTTCTCCAGAACCTGATCGATGTAGGTCTTGAAGTCCGGCTGCAGCGCCTCGTTGAGAGCAACAGCCTTGGCCGCGATCACGTGCATCAGCGGGCCGCCCTGGACACCGGGGAAGACCAGCTTGTCGATCTCTTTGCCGGTCTCGGAGTCCGTCATGACCATCCCGCCACGCGGGCCACGCAGGGTCTTATGCGTGGTCGTGGTGGTGATGTGCGCGTTTCCGATTGACGTCGGATGGCGCTCTGCGGCGACGATGCCGGCGATATGAGCGATGTCCGCCATCATGATCGCGCCGACTTCGTCGGCGATCTCCCGGAGCTTCGCAAAATCGATCACGCGCGAGTATGCACTCGCGCCAGTAATCAGCATCTTTGGTCGGACTTCTTTTGCGGTTTCACGAACTTTGTCATAGTCGAGAAGTTCAGTCTCAGGATCGAGCCCATAAAAATGTGCATCATAAAGTCTGCCGGAAAAGTTCACATGCAGGCCGTGCGTCAGATGTCCGCCTTCCTGCAGGCTCATACCCAGCGTTTTGTCGCCAGGCTGCAGAACTGACATCATCGCGGACATATTCGCCTGAGCTCCGGAGTGCGGCTGAACGTTGACATGCTCTGCGCCGAACAGTTGCCGAGCCCGGTCAATTGCCAGGTTCTCAACCTCATCGACGACTTCGCAGCCACCGTAATACCGCTTGCCAGGATACCCCTCGGCGTACTTGTTGGTCAGCACCGAGCCCATTGCTTCGATGACAGACCCGCTCGTGAAGTTCTCTGAGGCGATCAATTCGATCGTCTCGCGTTGCCTGTCACCTTCACGTGAGATGATATCGGCAACAGTCGGATCTGTGCGTCGTAGCTCAGTCATGATTCGTACCTCCTGAATCGTTTCGCTACGTCACTTCACACATCCACTGAGTCTAGCACAGTCGTTGCCACGCCTCGGAACAGGACTCCTGCTCGTTGCAGGTTCTCAGGAGTGGCGACTCCGGAATTTCAGCACGATCGGCGTACCGAGGAACCCATATTCCTCACGGAGATTGTTCTCAATGTATCGCCGGTATGAGAAGTGTACGTTCGCCGGCTCATTCGTGAAAATAATGAAGGTCGGGGGCTCAACCGCGGCCTGGGTCGCGTAATAGAACTTGACCCATCTTCCGGGCCGGGACGGCGGTGGATGCCGGTTGATGAGATCCTTGATCAACCGGTTGAGCTCACCAGTCGGAACGCGTCGGGTCCGCTCGGCCATTACCGTCATGGCAACCTCGAGTATCTGGGTTACCCGCTGTCCAGTCTCGGCCGAGGTGAAGACAATCGGTGCATACGGAACGAAATCGAAGGTCTCTCGCGCCCGTTCGACAAATCGTCCGACGGTGCGGTCATCCTTTTCCACCAGGTCCCATTTGTTGATCGCGAGAACGATCCCCTTTTTGCGTTCCTCGATGTAGCCAGCAATGTGCGTATCCTGGGCGGTGAACGGTTCAGTGGCATCGAGAACGAGCACCGCGACATCAGCCCGGTCGATCGCTCTCATCGAGCGCAGCACGCTGTATTTCTCGATACCCTGCTCGATACGGCCCCGTCGGCGAACGCCTGCGGTATCGACGATTGTGATCGGCTGCGAGCCATACTCGATCACGGTGTCGACTGCGTCTCGCGTGGTTCCGGGCACAGTTGAGACGATCTGCCGCCCCTGCCCCGTCAATGTATTGAGCATGTGCGATTTACCAACGTTCGGGCGGCCAACCAACGCGATTCGCGGATGCTCCGACTCTTCTTCACCGCTGTGATCGGGAAGCGACGCAATCACGCGGTCGAGCAAGTCACCAATGCCCTGACCATGTATGGCGGACACCGGAACCGGCTCATCCAGACCGAGTGCGTAGAACTCGACCGCATTGTCCTGGCGCTCCAGGGATTCCGCTTTATTAACAGCAACAATCACGGGCTTCTTCGTTCGACGCAGGAGATCGGCTACTTCCTCGTCGCCCGCCGACATGCCGTATTGGCCGTCCGTCACCAGGATGATGACATCCGCTTCTTCAAGCGCGAGAACCGCCTGCTGCTGGGTAGAACGGGAGATCTCAGCGGTGGTCGAACGTTCCAGTTCTTCTTCAGACTGAAGTCCACCCGTGTCGACTAGTGTGAACCAGGAATCCAGCCACTCGACCTCGCCATAAATACGATCGCGGGTCGTACCGGGCACGTCTTCGACGATCGCCATGCGCTCACCAATCAGGCGATTGAACAAAGCAGATTTTCCGACGTTCGGACGTCCAACGAGTGCAACTATCGGTCTGGGCATGGTCTTCGATCCTCAATAATCGGTGCGTGCGGAAAGCGCTCGAACTACCCGGTTCCGCGCGGGTTCTCCTGCAAATTGAACACGAAAACGCGCGAGCGGTGCCTCTGCGACGCCACTCGCGCGATTGTGTTCGGACGGGAATCGCTCAGGCCGCAGCCTTGAGCGCGGCGATCAGTTCAGTGATCTGTTCTTTGTTGTTCATCTCCGTTGCGCAGATGAGCATCGTATTCTCCAGCGCCGGATCAACTTTGGCAAGGTCATAACCACCGACAATGCCGGCTCCCTGGAGCTTTCGATTCAGATCACGGACCGGAATCGGCGTCTTGACGGCGAACTCATTGAAGAACTTGCCGTCGCCGACAACCTCGAATCCGTCGATCGCATCGATCTGATCGGCGAGATAATGGGCGTTCTGGTAGCACATCTCGGCGATCTTCTTCAATCCGGTCGGCCCGACTGACGACAGATAGACCGTCGCGGCCAGCGCCAGCAGACCCTGATTGGTGCAGATGTTGCTTGTCGCCTTTTCACGGCGGATGTGCTGTTCACGCGTCTGAAGCGCCAGCACATAGCCGCGCTTACCCTCTTCGTCGACCGACATGCCGGCGAGTCGACCGGGCAGCTGGCGAACCAGGTCCTGTTTGGCGGCGAGAATGCCAACAACAGGACCACCAAGGCTTTGCGGAACGCCGAGAGACTGACCTTCGCCAGTTACGATGTCCGCATCAAAGTCACCCGGCGGCGGCAACATACCAAGCGCCAGTGGGTACGTGGAGACCACGAATCGGGCACCTGCGTCATGTGCCTTCTGTGAAACAGTCTTCAGGTCCTCGATGCGACCAAAGAAGTTCGGATACTGAACGATCAGACAGGCGGTCGAGTCATCCAGATGCTCGTCAAATGCGTTCGGGTCGTTCAGCATCGTGTCGTCCGGGATCGGCAGTTCGACGACCTCGATATCCAGACCAGTCGTATAGGTCCGAAGGACATCGCGATAGTGCGGGTGAACCGTTCCGGCAACTACGACTTTCGTGCGCTTCTTGCGCGGGTTCACTGCGAGCAGCGCGCCCTCTGCCATGGCCGTCGCCCCGTCATAGAGCGAGGCGTTCGCTACGTCCATGTTGGTCAGCGCGGCGATCATCGACTGAAACTCGTAGATCACCTGCAGCGTTCCCTGGGCCACCTCTGGCTGATACGGGGTGTAGGCCGTGTGATATTCACCACGCCAGAGAATCTGGTACACGGTCGCCGGAGAGTAGTGATTGTAAATCCCGGCACCGAGGAAGGAAGGATTCGCCGCAGTGTTGACATTCTTCGCCGCGAGCTGATTCAGCTTGCGATTCGCTTCCATCTCGGAGAGCGTTGGCGGAAGGTCGAGCTTGGGAAAGCGAACAGATTCCGGAATGACCGAAAACAGCTCTTCGACCGAGTTAGCCCCGATCGCCCCGAGCATTTCCTTTCGATCTTCCGTCGTATGCGGTACGAACGACATGAATAATCATCTCCTCATCTTACCGCGTGCTACATGAACATCCGATGGTTGCGGAAACAACCACGAAAGTTATAACAACACGAGGCGGCAAGATATTTCTAGTGTCCACCTTCTTCTTCGACGAACTTCTCATAGGCTGCGCTGTCCATGAGTCCGTCGACCTGAGATGGATCGCTCATCTTGATCTTGACCAGCCAGGCATCGTCATACGGAGACGAGTTGACCGATTCCGGAGCATCCACGACCTGGTCATTGGCTTCCACAATTTCGCCGGTAACTGGCGAATAGATGTCGGAGGCCGCCTTGACCGACTCGATCACACCGAGCGGTTCGGACTGTGTAACAGATTCACCCGGTTCTGGTAGTTCCAGATAGGTGATGTCACCAAGCTCCGACTGTGCGAAGTCAGACACACCCATCGTGATCGTGTCACCGTCAACCTTCACCCACTCGTGTGATTTCGTGTACCGAAGATCAGATTTGATCTCGACCATCGTGCGTGTTCCTTTCTCTGGCGCCAGCCTGGCGTCCCCGTATTTATCCCCGCTTGTAGAACGGTGTGCGGACCTGTTCCGCTTTCACCGGTTTACCACGAACAATGATATCCAGCGGTTTTCCAACCCCGGCATAATCGGAATCGACCAGAGCAAGGCCGATGTTCTCGCCCAGCGTTGGAGAACGCGTACCGCTTGTGACTTCGCCGACAGTCTTACCATCGACCTGAACCTCATAATGCGTTCGCGGTGTCCCGCCACGCTCGACCAGCTTGAAACCGACGAGCCGCCGCTTGAGACCTTCGTCTTTCTGCTTGAGCAGCGCCTCACGCCCGATGAAGTCGCCCTTGTCGAACTTCACCGCCCAGCCCAGTCGGGCTTCCAGCGGCGTGATTTCCGCAGAAATTTCCTGACCGTACAGAGCCATCTTCGCCTCGAGGCGCAAGGTATCCCGGGCTCCAAGACCGATCGGCTGGATCCCGACGTCCTCGCCTGCTTCAAACAACGCCTTCCAGATGTCCAGAATGCTGTCGATCGGAGAGTAGACCTCAAAGCCATCTTCCCC
>SLMJ01000219.1 GCA_007133615.1 Thermomicrobiaceae bacterium
ACCGACGAGATCGAACAGATCAACCGTCATTCGCTTCGCCGGGCTGGAGAACGGGCTGAAACCCGGGAGCTCTGGCGAATCGGCGAGCCCTACGAGGATCATGAGGTAACGACGCTCAGGGTCAGGGCAGACCGCTCGCTGGGTTTGCCGAACCAACAGGTGCTTCGGTCCAGCGACGTCGAGTCGCCGTCGCACGCGATGGTCTGGCGAGGAGCAATTACCGCCACGGCGAGCCTGGGAACGGGGGCAGTGATTGCACTCTCCGGGCTGGACCCGGTCGCGTTCGTCGCTCCACTTGCAATTGCCGCCGGTGGGACCTACTGGATCACAGATGTACTCAGCCGCTCGGTGAACTCGCTTGGTCCGTCGGACAACCTCGAAGATTTCGGCCGGGCACTTCTGGAGGGATTGCGCGAAGCGGGTGAGTTGCCGGATTCTGTGACAGGGGGCGATCTTCGCGTTGTAGCGCAGGAAGATGGCTATTACCGATGCTATGTGGCGGGAATCGATGAAACATTCAGCCAGGTCTTCTCCGCCGCGCTGGATGAATTGCTGGCCCCAATGGCTGCGCCACGATACATCATTCCACGCTATGTATCCGAACCGCCCTCACATCCCGGCGAAGCGTTGAAGCTTGGAGTGCGCTATCTGGTTCGCGGCCGAACCGGAGCCTCGGTTGTCTACCATGCGGTTCCTGAGGTCCTGGCGCGGAACCGTGAACGCGTCAATCATTTCGAATCTGCCTGGAACCAATATGTCAGTGCCGGAGAGGCCCTCTTTTATCGTGATGATCAGGCTCAGGCGATTCTGCGCGTTCAGGCTGGCGAAGATCCGTTCAACGTAACCACCCAGATGCGAACCCTCTGGCGATAGCCCCGGACCTGGCAAACCCGTCTTATGCGTCCCACCCTGTAACGCCTCTGTTACGCCCCCGGCTGGTTCCGAAACAAAAGTGTCATTGACCTGCCAGTATCGTTGTATGCGTACCTGATTAGCAGTTGCGAAGGGGGCAGGTACGAGGACACGAGAAACCGAGGGTACCAGCGTGACGCAGCTTTTGAGCAGCAATGATCCCTGGAAGACGGATGAACTGACGTTCCCGCGATCCGGACGTCTTCAAGACCAGCTCGCCTTCTGTGTAAACTACGCTGTTCTTGCGCCTTCGATACACAACACGCAGCCCTGGTTGTTCCGCCCGCTGGACGATGCGATCGAGATTTTCGCTGATCGTTCCCGCCAGCTTCCCGTCACCGACCCCGACGGACGCGAAATGATGATCAGCTGCGGCGCGGCCCTCACCAACCTCATCATCGCAATCAACCATTTCGGCTACGAAGGGTGGGTCCAGTACCGGCCCGAACCCGGCAATCCAGATCTCCTTGCCCGGGTGCGAATCGGGCGACGCCGGGTGGCCGACCACTGGGACGAATCCCTGTTCAGGAGCATCCTGCGTCGTCGATCGGTCCGCAGGCCGTTCCAACTCCGCCCGATCCCGCGGGATCTCCAGCGCCGACTCATCTGGCTGGCGTCGGAATACACCTGTTGGGTCCACTTCGTGGAATCCGAGGCGGATCGTTCCCGAATCGCGACATTCGTTGAAGAGGCTCATCACCAACAGCTCCAGAACCCCGCTTACCAGGCTGAACGAAGCTCCTGGATAGGATCCGGAGATCATCGTTCTCGTAACGGCTCCAATCGGGATTCGACCGATGAAACCGGTGCTCCGGACGTTACACGCTCGACCTCAGATGGCGCCGCGCTCGAGACGGGCAAGGTCTGGCAAGAGCGGGACCGTGATCTTATTCAGAGTTCCCCGTCCCTGTTTGTACTTGGAACCAGTGGCGATTCACCGCTCGACTGGCTCCGTGCCGGAGAAGCAATTCAGCGAATCATTCTGCTGATCGAGAGCGACAACATCTCCGCCTCATTCCTGAACCAGCCGTGTCAGATTCCGGAGTTACGTGAACAGGTGCGCCGCATGAGCGGTCGCAGTGGACCACCCCAATTGATCCTCCGGATCGGCTACAACACCGGTGTCGGATCACCGACCAGCCGACGCCCGACCTCGGATGTCATCATGCCGCAACAGCCATAGACGCCGCTGGCGTTCCGCTCGCTGGACATATTTCGTTCTCTCCGCTAGGTTGAGACAGAGTCAACCTGTGTCATTCTCTTGAATCAGGAACGGGGAGCGACAGCAATGCCGAAAGAATCCGCCTTCACAATGGATACCTCCGCGATCAAGTTCGGCTCCGGCGTTACCCGGGAAGTCGGGCAGGATATGCTGCGACTCGGATCAAAACGCGTCATGGTGGTGACTGATCCCCGCCTGTCGTCCAGTCCCGCAGTCGAAACGACGATGAACGCGCTCCGGGATGCCGGGGTCGAGCCGGTTCTCTACGATCGCTCTCGTGTTGAGCCGACCGATCAGTCGTTTCGAGAAGCTATCGACTTCGCTGTGGAAGGTCACTTCGATGGTTTCGTCGCCATCGGCGGGGGGTCCAGCATGGATACCGCCAAGGCGGCGAACCTTTACAGCACCTGGCCGGCTGATTTCCTGGAGTATGTGAACCCGCCAATCGGCAAAGGAACCCCGGTACCCGGTCCGCTGAAGCCGTTGATCGCAATCCCGACTACCGCCGGAACCGGCAGTGAGACGACAGGAACGGCGATCTTCGATCTGGTCGAGATGCATGCCAAGACCGGTATCGCGCACCGTGCCCTTCGCCCGAATCTCGGTATCATTGACCCGGATCACACCCGATCGATGCCGCAGATGGTCGCTGCCTGCTCGGCGCTGGACGTGCTCAGCCACGCAGTCGAATCCCTCACGGCAATCTCGTACCTCGAACGTGAAGCACCGCAGACACCGGCTCACCGACCGGCCTACCAGGGATCGAATCCGATCAGCGATATCTGGGCCGCAAAGGCTATCGAGATGATGGCCGCGAACATCGAGGAAGCGGTCTTCAATCCGGACAATGAAGACGCCCGCAGCGCCATGCTGCTCGCTTCGGCCTATGCCGGGATCGGTTTCGGTAACGCTGGTGTACATCTGCCTCATGGAATGTCATATCCGGTCTCGGGGATGGTGCGGGAGTATGTGCCGGAGGGATATCCACCGGAGAAGCCGATCATCCCGCACGGAATGTCCGTCATTCTCAACGCCCCGGCCGTCTTCCGGTTCACCTCGGTCGCCTCTCCCGAACGTCACAAGTGGGCATCGGAGCTGCTCGGTTATCCACTGGATACGGACGACCCGGAAGAGATTGGTGAGGGCCTGGCGCAAGCAACGATCGACATCATGAAGCGAGTCGAGATGCCGAACGGTCTGAAGGCGGTCGGGTTCTCCGAGAATGACGTGGATGCGCTGGTCAAGGGAACGTTGCCGCAAGAGCGCGTTACGAAACTCTCTCCACGGCCGGCATCCGAGGCTGATCTTCGGAATCTCTTCCTCGATGCGATGACGTACTGGTAGATCGGTCGGCCGTTGCGGTCGCAAATGGATTAGAGGCGGGTCCACACGGAGGTGGACGATCTACCGGAACGTCGGTGCAGGGTGTGCCTTATGCCTGGCTGACGGTCTCCGGCTCTTCCCGCTGGGGTGTGTAGCCATCCTGCTGATAGTCCCGGAAGGCGACCCAGTACACCCCGGCGGCAACCATGCTGATGAGGCCACCGAGTATGAAGACCGGTGGATAGCCCAGACTCGCGATCATCACGCCGCCCAGGTACCCGCCGATCCCGAGCGTGATGTTCCAGCTCATGAACGTCAGGCTGTTCGCTGTGGCCCGGATCTCCGGCGGCACGATCCGCATTGAGAAATCCGAGTGTAGCGGGTCTGACATGTAGACCATGAACGTCCGGATCGCGAAGAAGAACACGGCGACCACCAGCACCGGCGACACTCCCATGAGAATCAGGAATGGTCCCGACAGGAGTCGCGCGGCGACGACCGCTCCGACGAGGCCCAGTCGCCCACCCAGCCACGGCGCGCCGAGTGATCCGGCGACGGTCACCGTAATGCCGACTGCCCGGGCGATACCGATCAGTTCCGTACTTGCGCCATAGACCTCCTGGTAGAAGACGTTGAAGAACGGGACGATCAGCCCACCGCCGAGCGAGAGAAAAAGTCCGGTAACGATCAGTCGTCGAACCGCAGGGCTCCTGTATGTTGTCTGAATGACTTCACGACTCGGCCGGACCCATTCAGGCCGGCCGGTCTCCCGCATTCGGACGAGCGCAAACAGGCTCAGGCCCGAGATTGCGCCGGTCGCTAGCAGGGTGGCCCGGTAGCTTGCCGCAACAGAGAGGTCCGGGAAGACTTCCCGAATCCAGCCGGGAACAAACCCGGCCAGCAAGCTTCCCCCGATGCCGGCAAGGACGAAGATCGCGGCTGCGACGCTGTAGAGGTGCATGCGGTCGCGCTCGGTGCTGTTGGCCGCCAGAAACGGCAGTTGTGCGACGAAGATCAGCGCGACACCAACGGCCGCGATAACTGCCCCGATGATCAGAATCCAGGCGATCGTGATCGTGACCTCGATCAGGATTCCCAGCGCCGTAACCGCGGTTCCGAGCAGTAATCCACGCCGGGCGCCGATCCGGTCAACGAGCAGCCCGCAGGGCACCGAGGCGATCGCGGCTCCGGCGGCACTGATCCCGATCAGGATGCCGAGAAATGCCTCGTCGAATCCAAGCTCTACGATGTAGAGGTTGAAGAGCGTCGTAAACGAACCGTAACTGATACCGATCAGCGAGAGGGCATAGAGCACCAGACGGGCGTTGTCGCTGAACTCCCGCACGATCTGGATGTACTCCCGGAGCGCCGCCCTGATATCCGGCACGTTGTCGACCTTTGCATTCTATGGTGTCGGATCATTCTAGGGCATTCGCAGGTTCAACGCCGGTGGGATCGATCCTGGCGGTATACTTACAGGTCGACGATTGTCGTGTGAATCTGGAACGAGCCTGTCCCCGTGATTGCCCCCGCCCCGCAGAATGACCCGATCGGCATTTACATTCACATTCCGTATTGCGCCCGGATCTGTCCCTATTGCGATTTCAATGTGTATGCCCGTAAGCAGAGCCAGTTCGGCGACTACGTCGATGCATTGCTGGCTGAGATCGATCAAATGGCGGAGCAGCAGGGGCATCGCAGCGTGGCGACGGTGTTTATCGGTGGCGGAACCCCTTCGATCCTGCCAGCGAACGACCACCAGCGGATCATGGACCGTCTGAATTCGCGGTTCTTGATTCACGATGACGCCGAAATCACGATGGAAGCCAATCCGGAAGGGCTGGAAGCTGAGTATCTGCGCACGATTCGCTCGACGGGGATAAACCGCCTGAGCATTGGCGTTCAGACGCAGCGCAAACATGGATTGAAGGTGCTCGGCCGGGCACACAAGCCGGAGACACCAGTATCCGGGATCGCTGCTGCCAGGGATGCCGGGTTCGACAACCTCAGTCTGGACTTCATATTCGGCTGGCCGGAGCAGACGCTCGAGGACTGGGAACAGGATCTGGAGTTCCTTCTCCAGACGAATCCCGAGCACGCCTCGATGTACTCGCTGATCATCGAACCGAACACGCCCTATCAAACCGCCGTCAACCGGGGGATTCTGGTGCCGGTGGATGACGATGCCGTCTCCGAGATGTACCAGCGAACGGTCGAGCGAATGGCAGCTGCCGGATGGGATCACTACGAGATCTCGAACTGGGCCAGAACGCCGGAACTGCGCTCTCGGCACAACATGATCTACTGGCGAAACGCCGAGTACATCGCGCTGGGCGCAGGAGCGCACGGTCACCTGGACGGGCAGCGCTACCACAACGTCCTGCTGCCGGAGACGTATATCGAGACCGTGATGTCCGGGCGTCTTCCGATCGTTGAATCCGAGACGATCGACGAAGCCACAGCGATCGCCGAGACGATGATGCTCGGCCTCCGGCTGATTCAGGATGGCGTGTCGGATGCAGCCTTTCTGGATCGCCACGGGAGGTCGATCCGCAGTGTCTATGGCGCAACGATCGACTACCTGGAATCGATCGGCATGGTGGAGTGGAGCGGAGACGCGTTACGCCTGACGAATGCAGGACTGCTCATTGCCAATGAGGTGGCAGAGCGATTTCTGGACCCCGAGATCGAGCCTGAACGGGCCCATTTCTGACATTCATATCCCGCTGGGCTAGAATCGAAGCCGGGCAGAACGAACGCGTTTCGCCCAAAGACACGGAGCGCGACGAGAGGATCCTGGAACGGGAATGCAAGAGGACGTAACCACCCTGGCGCTGCGGCAACTCTCTCCAGAGATGCAGTCAGTGACAAACACGCTGGCAACGACATTTGCCGAACACGACTGCCAGCTGTTTCTGGTGGGTGGATCAGTCCGCGATTTGCTTCTCGGAAACATCGCAGCTGACCTCGACTTCACTACCGATGCCCGGCCGCAGCAGACGCTGGAGATCGGTGAAGCTGCCGGAGCCAATAGCACCTACACCGTCGGCGAACGGTTCGGCACCGTTGGGCTCGTGTTCGACGATCTCGTCATCGAAATCACAACCTTCCGCTCCGAGACCTATCCGACGAGCGATCGCCGGCCGGTTGTCGAGTTCGGCGATTCAATCGACGGTGACCTCTCCCGCCGGGATTTCACGATTAACGCAATCGCGGTCGATGCGATCACCGGAGCCCTGGTTGATCCATTCAACGGGCGGCAACACCTGGAGGAGCAGCGGATCGAGGCGGTCGGTGATGCTCCCGCTCGTTTTGCCGAGGATCCGTTGAGAATTTTGCGCGCGGCGCGATTCGCGGCGCAGCTGGGATTCGAAGTCGAGCCCGAAACCCGTAGCGCGATGGAACAGCTTGCCTACCGTCTTCCCGACATCAGCACCGAACGCATCGCGGCCGAACTCAACCGCTTGTTGACCGGAATTGCCCCGTCAAACGGAATGCAGCTCATGCGGGAGACTGGTGTGCTGCAGTTTGCGGTTCCGGAACTGCTCGACATTGCTCACGACGAGATCCAGGGTCGACACAAGGACATCTGGGATCACACGATGCAGGTGCTGGACAAGACCCCGCCGCGGCTGGCAGTCCGCTGGGCCGCACTGCTCCACGATGCCGGGAAACCGCGAACGCGCTCTGTTGATTCCGCCGGTGAAGTTCACTTCTTCGGGCATGAGCGTGTCGGCGCGGATATGGCCCGACGAGCACTTAAGCGCCTTCATCAGGAGCGCAATCTGATCAAACGGGTCAGCCGTCTCGTTGACCTTCATCTCCGACCTGCTGGATATGACGACACCTGGACAGACAGCGCCGTGCGCCGGCTGATGGTTGAGGTTGGTGACGAACTGGATGATCTTCTGGATCTCGCCGCTGCCGACGTCACCAGCGCGCGCGAGCATCGCCAGCGGGAAGCCGCCCGGCGAAACCAGGGCCTTCGTGAGCATATCGAACGGATTCGCGAAGAGTCTGCGCTCGAGCAACTCCAGAGCCCGATCGACGGGAACGAACTCATGGAAGCCTTCGATCGCAAGCCGGGCCGCTGGATCGCCACCGTCAAGGATCAGCTTCGGGAGATGGTCATCGACGGTGAACTTCGTCACGACGACAAAGAGCGCGCCTTCGAGATCGCCAAGGGACTGGTCGAAGAGATGGACCAGACAGAGGTCTGATTCACTAAGCTCCGGAACGGGACCGTATGGCAGAGCTACTACAGTTCGATAACGCGTTTTATGAGCTAGCAGCTCTGCT